>DYOF01000151.1 GCA_020720665.1 Acetofilamentum sp.
TTTAGATTTATTTGTACCCTATCGGTGTGATTTGTTAAAATTTTATTATATTTGTACCCGTAAAGGTATAAAAATATGACAGAAATAGCTTCGTTTATTAAGTATCATCGCAAAAGATTAAATTTGACACAAGAAGAACTTGCCAATAAAGCAGGTGTTGGAATCAGATTTATTCGTGAGCTTGAGCAAGGAAAAGAAACGGTACAATTAGATAAAGTTAATCAAGTATTATCTTTATTTGGATACACAGTATCGCCAACAAAACTATACATTGACCCATATACTGTTTTTTGGAATTTTTTTAATAAAGCTATTAAAATTTTTCTGAACGATAAAACCATAAAATACGGAATTATAATAGAAGAACTTACGAAGGAAAATGAAATTTATGCATGGAAATTTGTGCCTAATAATAATGCAATAAAGTACCGGCAAACTAAAGATGATAATCTAACAGAAAAGATTCTTCATTCTAATATTCATAATATTGAAGAACAGTAATATGAAAAAAGGATTAGTATATAAAAAAGATAAGCTGGCCGGTACAATTTGGGAAGATGAAAAAGCTTATCATTTTCAATACGATAAGTCATACTTAAAAGACCCAATATATGGCGAAATAAGTAAAACACTACCACTAAGGGAAGATGTTTATATTGAGAACAATATGATTCCTTTCTTTGACGGATTAATACCCGAAGGTTGGTTACTAAAAATAGCTATTGATAATTGGAAATTAAACCCAAGAGACAGAATGAGTCTTTTACTTACGCTATGTCAAGATAATATTGGAGATGTAAGTATTATAAAAGCGAGTTAATATGAAGTGTTTAATATGTTATAAGCCTTTAGGCGAATCAGAGACAGACTATCATAAAAAATGTTTAAAAAATGAATTTGGCTTAAAGCAAATGCCAATAATAGATATTGATGAGAAAAAATTAAAAAAATATGCAAAAGAGCTAATTGAAACAAGTACTGCAATTACAGGAGTTCAACCGAAATTAAGCTTATGGTTGGAGGAGAGCAAGCAAAATATTCGTTTTACAATTGCAGACAATAAAAGTAATTTTATTTTTAAACCTGCAAGCGAAGTGTATCAATCTTTACCTGAAAATGAGGATTTATGTATGCATTTAGCATCTGAATTAAATATTAAAACAGCTAAACATAGCTTAATTAGAATGCCTTCTGATAATTTGGCTTATATTACTCAGCGGTTTGATAGGGTAAAAGACAGAAAGTTGGCAAGTGAAGATTTATGTCAACTTACAGAATCTCTTACTGAGCACAAATACAGAGGGAGTTACGAAAAAATAGGGCAAACTATTCGTAAATTTTCATCACAATCAGGACTCGATACTTTAACTTTTTTTGAGCTGTTATTGTTTAGCTATATTATTGGAAATGCCGATATGCATTTGAAAAACTTCTCAATGTCAGAAAATATTGATGGTAGTTTTACAATGAGCCCTGCCTACGATTTATTATCTACATTTTTAGTTATAGAAAATGAATCTGAGCAATTGAGTTTGACTATAAACGAAAAGAAAAATAAAATAAAAAAATCAGACTTTGATATTTTAGCAAAAAACTTAACTCTAACCGAAAAACAGAGAGATAACAGTTATAAAAAATTTATAACTAAAAAAGAAAAGATTGAATGGTGGGTTCAAAATAGTTTTTTACCTGATAATCAAAAAGAGAAACTACAAGAGCTTATTGACAAAAGAATCAAAATATTTAAGACATAAAGCCGGCAGGTAACAATGTATAAATATAATAGCCGAGAGAGTAGTAAATACAAGGGCCTTAGCTCGCCCCAACTTTCTTGTAACTTGACAGGAAAAAAGCCCGCAATCGGCTACTATTCTTATGCTAAACGTCAGCCTGTATTAACCCAAAGTGATAACACTTGAAAAAGGACAAATAACAGCGATTGACAGAAAAACGAACTTTAGAAAACCTGATTTTATAAAATACATTAATTCAACAGATTAAAAAAGCTGTTATATAAAATTAACAAAAAATACCGGTAAGCGTTCGGCAATGTAATTTATGAAAACAACTTTTTAAGTAAATCAGGTCGTTTCATTTGTGTCAATTTGTCTTTTATTTTTTGGCGATATTCCTTTTTATACCAAAAGAAAAACATACGTTGTGATAATTTTTGCTCATTTGTTTGAGCCGTAAATACTTTTTCAAGAGTGTACGGATGATAGCCCGAATAGTAAATAACTGCTGCAACAGTCATCGGAGTCGGTGTCAAATCTTGTACTTGTTCTAATTTAAAATTGAGTGTTTTAGTTTTAACTGCTAATTCAGCCATTTCTGTTAAAGTACTTCCGGGATGACTTGAAATGAAATACGGAATAATTTGTTGATTCAGCCCGGCTTCCTCATTTGTTTTATCAAAGAATTTTTTGAATTTATAAAATAATTCGAATGAAGGTTTTCGCATTATTTTAAGAACATTTTCTTCGGTATGTTCGGGAGCTACTTTTAACCGACCCGAAACATGATACTTAATTAACTCTTTTGCATAGTATGCTTTATCACCGCTGATTTGTCCTGATTCATTAAATAACAAATCATATCTTATTCCGCTTCCTATAAAGGCGTGTTTAACTTTTGGGTGGTTTCGTGCGAGCTTATATATTTCTGATAAAGCATTATGCTCGGTATTCAAATTTTTACAAATGTTCGGAAAAATGCATGACGGACGTTTGCATTTTTCACAAATTGATAAATCATAGCCTTGCATTTTATACATATTTGCCGAAGGACCTCCGATATCTGAAATTGTTCCGGCGAATCCCGGCATTTGAACAACTTTATCAATTTCATTTAAAATTGATTGTTTTGAACGACTGATAACAAATTTTCCTTGATGTGCCGAAATTGTACAAAAACTGCACCCCCCGAAACAACCTCTGTGAATATTTACAGAATATTTAATCATTTCAAAAGCCGGAATTGCTCCTTTGTTAGTGTATCTGGGGTGAGGCAAACGTGTGTAAGGCAAATCATAAAAACTGTCAATTTCTTTTTCAGATGTTTTTGAGTAGGGCGGATTTACATTAACAAAAACGTTTCCTGTTTTTTGCTCTAAAATTTTTGCATGAATTTGATTTGATTGTATTTCAATTTCTTTAAAATTTTCGGCAAATTTCTTTTTATCGTTCAAACAATCTTCATAACTGTGTAAAAATATAGTGGGATGTTTTGGTATAGATTTTTTTGTATTTGTATTATATTCTGTCAGAAAAGCCGTTTGAGGTATGTTTTTCATACTTTTAACGGGCACACCTTTGTCAGCTAATCGGGCAATTTCAATTATTGATTTTTCACCGCTGCCGTAAACTAATAAATCTGCACCGCTGTCAACTAAAATACTCGGTTTTAGTTTCCCCGACCAATAGTCAAAATGAGTTAATCGTCTTAACGAAGCCTCAATTCCGCCTAAAACTACGGGAGTGTCGGGATATATTTTTTTTAAGATTCGGGAATAAACCGTTGCGGCATAATCCGGTCGGAAGCCGGCTTTTCCTCCTGCTGTATAAGCATCGTCAGAGCGTAAGCGTTTGTTTGCCGTATAATGATTAACCATCGAATCCATATTTCCGGCTGTTACACCGAAAAATAAACGAGGTTTTCCTAATTTTTTAAAATCGCGAAAATCGTCTCTCCAATTGGGTTGCGGAATAACGGCAACACGAAGTCCGATGTTTTGGAGCACTCTACCGATTACGGCTGCACCGAATGCCGGATGGTCAACGTAAGCATCTCCTGAAAAAATAATCACATCCGTTTCATCCCATCCGAATGCATTTAATTCTTTTGAACTTGTAGGTAACCAGTCTGTAATTTTAAATGAATCAGGCATGAAGTTATTTTTTATCTTTTTTCCAAGTTAATCCCAGAAAAATAAGAATACCGCCTGACAGAAAAAATACCAGATGTTGTTTTAAAGTTTCAGCCAAATTGTCTGTTGCAATTACAACAATCAGTCCTGCAGAGACTAAAATCACACCAAAAACAAACATAAATATTCCGGCAATTTTATTTTTGTTCATAATTTTTTTTAAAAGCGTTTTAAATTATTTTCTTTAATCCATGCTTTTTTCCCGTCAGTAAGTTTGATTTCGCACCAATCACCCGAAATGTTTTCAATTTTCGCTTTAAATCCTTCATAAACGGGAAATAAATCATTTGCTTCTTCATTCGGAGAACTTTTTGTCTGAACCTCGTTTGTGATAACAATAGCTTTTTGATGGTCTGTTTGTTCGGATATTTGAATTTGCATTAAAATTATTCCGGTAATTACAACAGCAGTTAAAAAAATTACTGAAATGAAATATAATTTCTTATTTCTTGATTTACGGGCTTTTATAAAGAAAATGAATATAATTAGTGTAAACACAAATATAATTAAATTAAAATAGGCTTTGAATTTATATGATGTTGAATAAATAATTTTTTTTAAAAAACTATATAAGGCTGATTCAGGAATAACTTCGGGAATGTTTTTTACTCGTAATTTTGCAAGTTCTAAATTATAACTATAGTCTTCATTTTGCGGATCTGAGGATAATGCTTTTTCGTAAAAATAGATGCTTTCGCCTACTTTATTCAAACGATAACATGTATTTCCCAGATTAAAAAATAAATCGGGCGATTCATAATTTTTATTAATAATATCGGTATATAATTTATAGGCTTCCGAATAATTGCCGTTTTTATACATTAAATTGGCTTTTTCAAATTCATTTAAAGTTGAAAAAGCCGGTAAACTTATAATAATCAATAAGATACTTACAAATGTTTTCATCTGTCTAAAGATTTGTAATTAATTAATAATCTGCA
>DYOF01000022.1:0-3393 GCA_020720665.1 Acetofilamentum sp.
ATTGCTTATTTTTGTATCGCTTTTTAGTTTAAAATGAATAAAAAAGACAAAAAATCGGCTTTATCTGTTCAAAAAGGGGTTACGGAAATTCATAAAATTTCCGGGAATAAGCTTTTAAAATATAATTTGTCCAAAAAAAATTTAAAAGAGCCGGATTATTATTTCTCAGGAATAATAAATTCTGATATATCTATATTAAGTCAAGCCATAACTTTGCTTGAAAGCACAAAGCCCGAACATAAATCCTTATCAAGCGAAATTGTAAATAAATGTATTCCGTATAGCGGAAATTCACTGAGAATAGGTATTACCGGTGTACCCGGAGTAGGCAAAAGTACATTTATCGAATTGTTCGGTACATTTTTAATTGAAACGGGACATAAAATTGCAGTTTTAGCCGTCGATCCGTCAAGTATTAAATCGAAAGGAAGTATTCTCGGAGATAAAACCCGAATGGAGCATTTAAGTGTTGAAAAAAATGCTTTTATTCGCCCATCACCTTCTTCGGGTTCGCTTGGAGGAGTTGCCGCCAAAACTGCCGAAACTGTTATCTTATGTGAAGCTGCCGGTTTTAATATTATTTTTATCGAAACGGTTGGAGTGGGGCAGTCTGAAATTGCCGTAAAATCCATGGTTGATTTTTTTCTGTTACTTATGCTTGCAGGAGCCGGTGATGAGCTGCAAGGTATAAAAAGAGGTATTATGGAAATGGCCGATTTAATTGTAATAAATAAAGCTGACGGTGAAAATCTTTTTAATGCACAACGAGCCAAAGTAGAATATCAGACCGCATTACATTTATTTCCGCCGACAGATTCTACATGGGAACCGAAAGTTACAACACTTTCTTCTATAACAGGAAAAGGTCTTCCTGAAATATGGGAAACTGTTGAAAACTATTTCAAGTTAACAAAAACAAACGGTTATTTTGCGAAAAACAGAAGTGTGCAAGCTAAATACAGAATGTATGAGTCAGTAAATGAAAGAATTATATCTAAATTCTACAGTGATAATAAAATCGCTGTAATTATAAAAAAAATTGAAAATTTAGTTGTTACAGGTAAAATTTCGCCCTATTTTGCCGCCGACGAAATTTTAAATTTAAAAGAAAAGGAATTGTAACTATATCTTATTAAATTTTTCAAAAACACCTAATCCGAATAGTGCAAAATCATATTTAACGGGATCCGCTTCATCAAATTTTTTTAAATTTTCGGTAATTTCTTCCACAGCTTTCCAATCATTTTGTTTCCTGTTTAATAATTTTAAAGCCCTTGAAGTATTCCCTGAATGGATATCAAGCGGCAGTTTCAGAGAGGATGCAGGTATTCCTTTCCATAAACCGAAATGTACCCCTCTGTTATCATTTCTGACCATCCACATTAAAAATAAATTAATTCGTTTTGCTGCCGAATTTTTTGTTACATCAGCTATGTGCTTTTTAACTCTTTGTTCGTGTTTTAATTCAAAAAAAACTTCTCTGAAATGTTTGATACTCGAATAAATTGTGTTGTTAAATTGAAAGCCGTTTGTAAAAACAGCTTCTAAACCCTTGTGGTTATTGTAAATATTTTGAAGTGAACTGCAAAAATAAATTAAATCTGAGCTGTTAAACGTTCGGTGTGCAAAACCTTCTAATTGTTTATTTTCTTTAGGCGTAAAGTTTAAAATAAAATCATAGGGTTTGTAACACATGAGTTTCATTAAAGTTTCGGCATTTTTAATAATCATTTTTCGATTTCCCCATGCAATTTGAGAAGTAAGAAAAGCCGCAATTTCTATGTCTTCTTTTTTTGTGAATTGATGAGGTATTTGAATCGGATCGGTTTCAATAAATGAAGGACGATTAAAAGCGTTATGTTTTTCGTCTAAAAATTCTTTTAAATCATTAAAACTGAGCATTGTGTTTATGCAATTTTACCGTCAATAAGTTTAATCACTCGGTCAGACATTTCAGCCAATTTATTATCATGTGTTACGATAATAAAGGTATGTTTGTATGTGTCTCTTAATGAGAAAAATAAATTGTGCAAAGCCTCTTTATTGACGGTGTCAAGATTTCCTGACGGTTCGTCGGCTAATACAACCGATGGGTTGTTAATTAAAGCACGAGCAACTGCAACACGTTGTTGTTCGCCGCCTGACAGTTCAGCCGGTTTATGATGAATGCGTTCGGAAAGGTTCAAAAAATTAAGTAAATCCTTAGCGTGTGCAATGGTTTCTTTTTTGTTTAATCCTTTAATATATGCAGGTAAACACACATTTTCCAAGGCTGTAAACTCAGGCAATAAATGATGAAATTGAAATATAAAACCGATATGATGATTTCGGAATTTTGAAATTTGTTTTGAATTAAGCGTATTGACAGAAATACCGTTAATTTTTATATCTCCTGAATCTGCCGGCATTAAAGTACCGATAATTTGAAGTAAGCTTGTTTTTCCTGCACCGCTCGGTCCCACGACAGAAACAATTTCTCCTTTATTTACATTCAAATCAACGTTTTTTAAAACGTTTAAGGTTTGATATGATTTATTTATTTTTATTGCTTGAACCATTGTGTTTTGTAGGTTTTTCAGATTCATTAGAGAAAGGTTCTTCTTCCTCCTCATTTAAAATTTTAATTCCGGAAACATCTGTAAATTTATAAACCGTAAAATCCAAATTTGATTCAAATCCGCCTTTTCCGGTTATTTCAAACCCGTCTTCGTCTTGAATTTTTACCGGTACTAAAGAATATATTTTTTCTTCTTTTTCATCAATTAACAATTCTTCGGTTGTTAATACACTTCCTTTTAAATTTGTTAAGATAACATTTCCTTTTGCTTTTGCAAAATTTTTAGTTTCATAATATATTGCGTAATCAGCATTTAAACTCGAATGCATATTCATATTGCGGTCAAAAAATTTTAGTTCAATGCCTTTTGGAAATTGTGAATAGTTTTTCTTTTCGGTTGTATATCGGAATGCCTTCGGCGCATTAAGTTTTACTTGTAAATTACCGTTTACGCTGTATTTTGCATTAAAATTTTCAATAATAATATTCGGAAGTTCTTCTTTGTATGACAGAGCTTTAATTTGATCCAAATCAGCTTCGCAAGAAACAGATACTAATATTAATGCTAAAATTGAAGCCGAAATCAGATTATTTAATTTATTGTTAGGTCGTTTCATCTGTCCAAATATCTATAATTAAATAATAATCAGCAAATTGAATACGTAAACGTATTTATTAAACTTGTTTCTCCCCGCAGATAGGAACACTGTCTTAAATCTGCATTAAATAATATCTTTTTTTCAGTCATGCTCTTTTGTGTGAAAAATCGTTTTACATGAGTGTTTCATCTGTCCAAATATCTATAATTAAATAATAATCAGCAAATTGAATACGTA
>DYOF01000022.1:3493-27034 GCA_020720665.1 Acetofilamentum sp.
GTTTCATCTGTCCAAATATCTATAATTAAATAATAATCAGCAAATTGAATACGTAAACGTATTTATTAAACTTGTTTCTCCCCGCAGATAGGAACACTGTCTTAAATCTGCATTAAATAATATCTTTTTTTCAGTCATGCTCTTTTGTGTGAAAAATCGTTTTACGCGGGTGTTTCATTTAATTTTTCAATTGCTGATTTGATGCGTTCCATAGCGGTACGAATTTTATCTTTTCCGAGCGCAAAAGAAAAGCGAATGCAATTTTCATTACCGAATGCAGAGCCCGGAACAGCCGCTACATGGGCTTCGTTTAAGAGATACATACTTAAATCGGAGGCATTTTTAATATTGATGTAATTATTAATTTTCCCGAAGCACTCGCTTACATCAGGAAAAATATAAAAAGCACCTTCCGGTTTAAAACTCTTAAACCCGGGTATTTCTTGTATTAATTCAAAAATTAAATCTCTGCGTTCTTTAAACGCTTGATTCATTCCTAAAGTATAAATATTGTCATCATTTAAAGCAGCTAAGGCAGCCATTTGTGATATAGAGCCTGCTCCGGATGTATATTGTCCTTGAAGTTTTATACATGAATCTGCAATCCATTTAGGAGCTGCCATATAACCTACACGCCAACCGGTCATTGCGTAAGCTTTTGACATTCCGTTGATAACAATCACTCGGTCTTTTATCTCTTCAAATTGGGCTATGCTTTCATGTGAGCCTGTAAAATTAATATGTTCATAAATTTCATCAGAAATAACATATAAATCTTTATGCTTTTTTATCACTTCTGCTAATGCCTCTAATTCTTTTTTTGAATAGATGCTTCCGGAAGGATTTGAAGGCGAACTGTATAGTAATATTTTTGTTTTTGGTGTAATTGCCGCCTCAACTTGCTCGGCAGTAACTTTGTATTGATTGGATATATCGGTTTCTAATGTTTTAATGGTGCCTTCTGCCAAGTTTATTAGTTCTTTGTAACTGACCCAGTAGGGAGAGGGAACTAAAATTTCATCTCCTTTATTAATGAGAATTAATATTGTATTTGCCAAAGCTTGTTTCGCTCCGTTTGAAACAACGATATTGTCTCTCGTGTAATTCAGATTATTTTCTCGTTTTAATTTATTTACTATTGCATCTCGTAGCTCAGGATAACCGGCTACCGGTGTATAAAATGTATAATTTTTATCAATAGCGTCTTTTGCGGCTTGTTTTATATGAGCCGGAGTGGGAAAGTCGGGTTGGCCGACACTCATGTCAATAATATCAATCCCTTTTTCTCTTAATTCTTTGCTCCTTTGAGCCATTGCCAGTGTTTGAGACACTGAAATTCGCTTAATTCGTTTTGATAAATCAGTCATTTTTCTTTAATCATTAAATAGGGAACAAAGATTTATATTTTTTTTTAAATTTTACGCTGTTCCGGGTCTTTTTTGGAAAGTGTGAATCTGTTTAATAATAGTTTCTTTGATTGTGATTTTTAACGGAATTTAGGTTTATGACAGTTTAATTTTTTTATACCATTCAAAAAAATCATCATAAGAAATTATTGTTTCGCCGAATTCTTCAATGTATTTATTTTTTTCTGTTTCACTCAAATGAACTTTTTTTATTTTATATACCCAATTATCTCGAACTGATAAGGAATATCCTCCTATAATAGTATTTCTTTCAAAAATTTTAATTTGATTTGACATGATAATGAAAGTAATTTTAATTTGTGTATTTTTTTAACTCAAATTTTGTACCTAATTGATTAAGAAATCTTCAATTTTGAAAAAATAGACTAAAATTTTCTTTTTGAACAGACTTATTTCTATTTTTGAAAAAATCTTTTAATTAAAACTTATGCCCGATATCAGTGTTGTAATTTCATTATTAAATGAAGAAGAGTCATTGCCCGAGTTGACACAGTGGATTGAGAGTGTTTGTGTTAATAATAACTTGAGTTATGAAATTATTATGATTGATGACGGAAGTTCTGATAATTCATGGCAAGTAATTTCGGAATTGTCAAAGGTTAATACACAAATTAAGGGAATTAAGTTTATGAAAAATTACGGCAAATCGGCAGCTATTTATGAAGGTTTTGCAGCAGCAAAAGGCGATGTGGTGATAACGATGGATGCCGATTTACAAGATAACCCGGAAGAAATTCCGGAATTATACAGGATGATTAAAGACGAAGGTTTTGATTTAGTATCGGGATGGAAAAAGAAACGTTATGATCCTATTATAAGTAAAAACCTTCCCAGTAAATTTTTTAATTTTACGGCAAGGCGTGTCAGCGGATTAAAATTACACGATTTTAATTGCGGTTTGAAAGCCTACCGAAATAAAGTGATTAAAAGCATTGAAGTTTACGGTGAAATGCATCGATACATACCTATTTTAGTTAAGCAAGCCGGATTTACAAACATAGGAGAGAAGGTTGTAAAGCATCAGGAACGAAAATATGGCAAATCAAAATTCGGAATGGAGCGATTTATAAACGGATTTTTAGATTTGTTGTCAATAACATTTATCAGCCGATTTGCCAAACGCCCCATGCATTTTTTCGGAACTATAGGTTCATTAAGTTTTTTTGTGGGCTTTATGATTTTAATTTATTTATCCCTTGCTAAGATATTTTGGGCAAAATATGCTATGACCGAGCGCCCCTTATTCTTTTTAGGACTATTGGCAATAATTTTCGGAACACAATTATTCTTAACGGGTTTATTAGCCGATTTAGTTTCGCGAACATCACAAGACAGAAACAAATATTCCGTTGATGAAAAAATTAACATAGAATAAAGTGGATGTGTTTTTTATCCTCTTTATGATTTTTTTATAAAGTGAAGCATTAATTATTATAACATGTTGCTTATTAGTATATTAGCATTCTTACATGCGGATTTAAGATTTTAATGTTTCCGCTATTTTAGTTCTTAAAGAAATGAGTTTATTCATTGAAACACTTTCTTTATTTTTTAAAAATCGTAATAATGCACTTGTTTTCACAAATTGGCGATGAATCAAAAACGCAAGTAAACCAAAAAAAGGCGTACTTATAACATAAGCAAGTCCGATATACCAATTAAAAAATATGAACACGGGAACAGATTGTAAAATATAAATTATCGGGTAAAGAAAAATTGAAAATCCGTAAACGATTGAGCTTTCAAATTGGCGATCTTTTAATTTTTTAGTGATGATGCCGGGAAGAAAATATACAATTACGTTATTTAAAAAACCATAAATAAAAAATGGTAAACCCGTTATCAATAATAAGATTCTTAAACCGATACGATTGTTTTTTTGATGATTTTTAATTATCCGATCTTTAAGTTTAAATGCTTTTAATCCGGCAGCATACGCTTTTAAATCGTTTATTAATTCTTCAAATTTTTTAGGATTTGTTCCCTTTAAATTATCGGCTTTTTTTATCGTTTCTTTATCTGCAAGCAATTTATTTTCAGGCGATTTTTCCAAATTTAATTCTTTTAACACTGTTTCTTCATTAACATCCCTTAATAAATCATAATCATCGTGTACTTCTAAATCTTTAATATGAATAGCTTCTTGAGTTATTTTTTGATGTAAAACTTCTGTAAAATTCACAATTGTTTTAGCCGGGTCGGCAAAATAATCATCTTTATATTCTTTTATGTTTAGGGGTTTCCCGAATTTCACTACCAATTTTGAACGGAAATTCCAATAATTCGAATAATAAATTCCTGTCGGAATAATCTGAACATCGGCTTCAAAATTATGTTTATGTTCCAACATAAATGCAATTCGCTGAATCCCTTTTTTTAATTGCCTTACGTGTTTTTTATTAATATGCTGTGCTTCCGGGAAAATAACTACTTGTCTGTGTTTTTCAAGCACTTCAATCGTTTTATTGTAAATAGTATCATTTAATTTTAATTTTTCTTTTCCGTCACGAATTCTGAAAACCGGTAAAATTTTAAAAGAATATAGAATTCTTGCAATAATCGGATTTTTAAAAATATCTGACCGTGCCAAAAAAACAGGTTGAATTTTTTGAGCAAAAATTATTGCTAATGCATCCATCAAAGCATTTTGATGATTCGGAGCAATCAGCACCGGTTTCCCCTTTGGTATATTATCCGTTCCGATGTATGTTACACGCTTATAAAAAAAGAAATCATGAACAAACCGCCCGTAAATCTTTAATGCCGCATAAAAAAACGATTGTTTTTCAACTTTACCTAATTTCATAAAATTTGAATTATTTAATGCAAAAATGTTGCAAATAAAAGTGAATTGCAAATTTTTTTAAAAATTGACTTTTATGAGCAGTTTCGTTCATAAAAAAACGATAACACTTTAACAAAAAATAAAAAATCCGTAAATCCTATACAAGTTCAGTAAAAATTTATAGATTAGTTTTTTAAATCAACCGGTGTAAATTACAATTTAATATAAAACCGGTTGTTGTACGAATTTTAGCAGCAAGCTGAAACAAAACTAAGTCATGAAACACACATGTAAAACAATTTTTTACAATGAGGAGCATGACTAACAGATGATATTAATTAGCAGATTGGTGAAGTTGTTCCTCTGTGCAGGAAAAAACACGCAATGTCAATAAGTATAAGCATTCAATTTACATTTTATTAATTAATTAAAAATTGTTTGACACATGAACAAAGATAGGATACCGTTCGGACTTAATACCGTATTATTTGTCGTAACATTAGTTTTAAATTTATCAACCACATTAAATCCTCCGGTTTGGAAAGGTTACGGCGATCCATACGATTATTTGCATCAATCCGAAATTCCTTTATGCAGTAAAGAATTTTATTTTCCAAAAAAAACAGAACATTTTTATCCAAGACCCTTTACTGTACCGATCTTATATAAAATTGTCGGTAGTCAGCCCGGAAAAATTATTATAATGCAAAAAATAATGCATGCTCTAAGTGTTTTTTTCTTAGGTCATGTTATTTTATTTTTTTTTAAAAAACTTAGTTCTAAAATTTTATTTATTGCCTTTTTGCACCTTTTAATGTCGTGGTGGAATATACTCGGATGGACGCATACATTGCTTTCAGAATCACTTAGTATATCTTTGTTATTTATTTGGTTAGCTTCGTTTTTACTTTTTTTCCGCATAAAAACAATTTATTCTTTTGTATTTCATGCATTAATAACAATATTTTTTTCCTTTACCAGAGATAGTTGGCCATATATTATAGTTCTTTTTTATATTTTATATGCACTGATTGCATTTCTAAGGGAGAAGACAATGATGAAATACCTATTTGGTCTGATTGCAATTGGTTTAATTGTGTTTGTGGTACAACAAAATTCAGCAAAAATAGGTCAGCGTTATCGTTTACCGATAATGAATAATATCGTATTCCGCATCTTACCTAATCATGAGTATTTACAGTGGTTTTCTAAAAAAGGAATGCCGTATGGGGAAGAGTTAAGAGTGAAATACGGTAATTTAGATAATTGGAAAGAAGTATATACTTTATACAATGACACCGGTTTTATTGAGTTTTCTGAATGGGTTTTAAAGAATGGTAAATCCGTTTACACTAAATTTTTAATCACTCATCCTGCTTTTTCCTTGCTGATACATGAAAAACCAAATGATTTAAAGAAAATTTTGTCTTATAATATCGGCTATACGGGTGATGTTAAAGGATATAGCAAAATTAGTCAAAACATATTTCCTATATTTAATGTAATCTCTTTAACAGTACTTAATGCATTCTTGGTTTTTCTTTATTTAAAAAGTAAAAAAATAATTTTGTTATTTCCGTCTGTATTGATGATTGTTTTCAGTTTTAATGCTTACCTGCTTTATATAGCTGATGCATTAGAAATTGAACGGCACCTGTTTATAACAAATATTATGATTCAGTTTATAGGAATTCTTACAGTTATGTTGATTATTGATGCTGTGAATTTACAAGATAGTTATAATATAATTAAACTCAGATGGGTTAAATTATTCCGAAAATAAAACCGGTATTGGTATTCATATTTGCACGTTTGCTGACATCTCATACAGAATATTGCCCTGTGAACTCAAGTAATTATATGAATAATTCCGGTTAATTAAAGAATTTTCGGAGCTTTGGCATTTTTTTTTAAATTTGCACAATTATTTTTGAAACAGAATTTATGACAAGCACACTTTTTAATACCGTTTTTGAAGCAAGTATTATTAAATATCACATCAAAAATGACATAGGAATGCCTTTTTCAAGCGATTATTCGAAAGACAGTATCGAATATTTATTGTCTAAAAAAAATTGGATTGATACCGTTCAATGGCATTTAGAAGATGTTATTCGTGACCCGTATATTTTTCCCGAAAAAGCACTGACCGTTAAACGAATGATTGACAAATCAAACCAAGACCGCACTGACTTAGTTGAAATTATTGATGAGTATTTTTTCAATCAATTGAAAGCCGTTAAATCGCTCCCTGATGCCTTTATTGCAACAGAAACACCGGCTTGGGCAATTGATCGTTTATCCATTTTGCATCTGAAAATTTATCACATGCGAGAAGAAACCGTACGAGAAGATGCCGCCGATGAACATCGAACAAAATGTGCTTATAAATTAGAAATTCTGCTAAAACAAAAAGAAGATTTAAGTTTGGCAATCAATCAGTTATTCGAAAATATTAAATCGGGTAAAGCTGTAATAAAAACCTACAAGCAAATGAAAATGTATAACGACCCGAATACCAATGCTTATTTAAGAAAATCGGAAAAAGAATAAAAAATTTCTATTAAACCATAAGCAAATGAAGGTTCTGATTATCAGATTATCAGCTATGGGTGATGTCATTATGACAGTCCCTGTAATCAAAGCATTTGCTGATCAAAATCCTGAAGTTCAAATTGCAGTTCTTACCAAAACTAATTTTAATCCGTTTTTTAAAGATTTGAAATCCGTTACCTTAATAAATCCGGATTTAAAAGGACGGCACAAAGGAATATTCGGTTTATTCAAATTATTCAGGAACATTCAAACGACATTTAAACCGGAAAAAATTATTGACCTACACGGAGTATTAAGAAGTAATATTTTACGATTTTTCTTTACCTTGTCCGGAGTTAAAAATGCCGTAATTAAAAAAGGACGCAAGGCAAAAAGAAAATTAGTCAGAAAACAACATAAAAAACGAGTTCCTTTAAAACACACAACGGAACGATATGCCGAAACGTTCAGAAGAGCCGGTTTTGAATTTTATTTTGAATTTCCGCATTCAAACCGGTTGCCCGAAGCAATTAATTCTGATAAAATAAAAATAGGTTTTGCACCCTTTGCCATGCATCAGCAAAAACAATATCCGCTCATGCAAACCAAACACTTAATTAAATTATTGCTTGATAAAGGCTATGAAATATCAATTTTAGGCGGCGGATTAACTGAAAAAACAATTGCTGAAAATCTGGAAAAAGAATTTAAAAATGTTAAATCGATTATCGGAAAATATTCACTTGAAACTGAAATTGAATACATTAAAACTTTAGATGTAATGATCAGCATGGATTCGTCAAACATGCATTTGGCAGCATTATGCGGTGTAAAAACGGTTTCAATTTGGGGTGCAACGCATCCGAATGCAGGATTTACACCCATTACATCAGAAAATAAATTGTATATTGTTCAAAATGAATCATTAAGCTGTCGTCCGTGTTCAATTTACGGAAAGAAACCTTGTTACAAAAAAAATATGGAGTGTATGACGAGCATCACTCCTTATCAAATTTACGAATCAGTTGAATTGGCACTCAACAGCTGATTTTATTTTTTAAATAATTGATTAATAAAATTTTCATCAGAAAAATTCGGCAAAGTTACTTTTAATAATTTATTTTCTTCCATAGCTCTTTTTATTGCAAAAACAGCCGCTTCATTTCTCGCCCAAGTTCTTCTGGCAATTCCGTTGTTGACATCCCAATGCAACATTCGTTCAAGACGGGTATCGGCTTCAATTGTTCCGTCTAATAGCATACCGAAACCGCCGTTTATAACCTCGCCCCAGCCAACTCCGCCTCCGTTATGTATCGAAACCCATGTTGCTCCCCTAAAACTGTCGCCGATAACATTTTGAACAGCCATGTCAGCCGTAAATTGAGAACCGTCATAAATATTTGAAGTTTCACGATAAGGCGAATCCGTACCTGACACATCATGGTGGTCTCTGCCCAAAACAACCGGTGCAGATAATTCACCGGTTTTAATTGCCTCATTAAAAGCTTTTGCTATTTTTGTACGTCCCTCACAATCAGCATATAAAATACGAGCTTGCGACCCGACTACGAGTTGGTTTTTGCCGGCTTCTTCAATCCATTTAATGTTATCAAATAGCTGTCCCTTAATTTCTTCGGGATATTTCTCGGCAATTTCTCTTAAAATTTGAGCCGCTATTTTATCTGTTTTTTCTAAATCTACCGGGTTTCCTGATGTGCATACCCAACGAAACGGACCGAAACCGTAATCAAAAAACATCGGACCCATAATATCTTGAACATATGAAGGATATATAAATGTACCGTCAGAATTAATAATTTCGGCTCCGGCTCTGCTTGCTTCTAATAAAAATGCATTGCCGTAATCAAAAAAATAAGTTCCTTTATCGGTATGTTTTTTAACTGCAGCAGCATGACGTTTTAACGATTCTTGAACTTTTTCTTTAAAAAAACCGGGATTTTTCGCCATTAATTCATTACTTTCTTCAAATGAAATTCCGACAGGATAATAACCGCCTGCCCACGGATTATGTAAAGAGGTTTGGTCGGAGCCTAAATCGACAAAAATATTTTCTTCGGCAAATTTTTCCCAAACATCCACAATATTACCGTCGTAGGCAATTGAAACAATTTCTTTATTATTTTTGGCAGTTTTTACTCTTTCAACTAATTGATATAAATTGTCAATTATTTCATCAACCCATCCTTGCTCATGTCTTTTATAACTTGCTTTGGGATTCACCTCTGCTGTAACAGAAATAACGCCTGAAATATTTCCGGCTTTAGGTTGTGCTCCTGACATACCGCCTAATCCGGAACTGACGAAAAGTTTTCCTCGTAAATCTGATTCTCCTTTTTTTAAGATTTTCCGTCCGGCATTCAAAATTGTAATTGTCGTCCCGTGCACAATTCCCTGCGGACCGATGTACATGTATGAGCCGGCTGTCATCTGCCCGTATTGAGAAACACCTAAGGCATTAAATTTTTCCCAATCGTCTTGTTTTGAATAATTGGGTATAACCATACCGTTAGTAACAACAACTCTCGGAGCCTCTTTATGCGAAGGAAATAAACCCATAGGATGCCCGGAATACATTACCAAAGTTTGTTCGTCAGTCATTTCCGATAAATATTTCATGGTTAACAGATATTGAGCCCAATTTTGAAAAACCGCACCGTTGCCTCCGTATGTAATTAATTCATCAGGATGTTGAGCGACATTATCATCCAAATTATTTTGAATCATCAACATTATAGCTGCTGCTTGCTTTGATTTTGCAGGATATTCATCAATTGACCGAGCATATATTTTATACTCCGGTTGAAAACGATACATATAAATTCTGCCAAAATCCTCTAATTCCTTTAAAAATTCAGGTGCTAAAACGGCATGATGCTTTTGATTAAAATATCTTAAAGCGTTTTTTAAGGCTAACTTTTTTTCTTCGGTATTTAAAATATTTTTTCTTTTCGGAGCATGACTTACGTCAGTACGTCTGCCTTTTTTTTCGGGCAATTCATCAGGAATACCTTTTTGAACTATGTGTTTAAAATCAGTTTTCAACATTGAATTTTTTTTTACAAATTTATAAATAATTAATCGCTGAGCATATTGTTAAATAACAGCTTTAAATCAGTTTATCAAGGGGATAACTTCTTCTGCAATTAAATCGGATTCAGGTGTTTGCATCTGTTTAATCGCATCAACGGTTTTTAGAACATCAATTTTATAATCATTATTAATCAAGGCAATTTGCCTTAAAGCTCGTGCAATTGCTTTTCTGACAAAAAGACTTTTATGAGCAGCTAATTTTTCGGCTTGCTGTATGATTTTTGAAATGTGTTCGCTTATATCTTTTTTTGATAATGCCAAACGTGAAAAAATTATAAATCCGCTGACAATAACAAATTCTTTATCAGAAAAAATCCATTCTGCAGCTTTTTTATCAATAAATTGTAGTTTTTCGAAGAGATTTAAGCATGCTTGTTCAGCTAACTCATTTGTAAACAAATTTTGAGCAATTTTTTCAACAAAATCCTCTGAAACCATTTCCGGATTTTCAACCATATCGGCTAAAATAAGCGTTTCTCTAATATTCTTTTCCCTTAAACGTTTTGCTAAATCATGATTCGGTTTGTATTTATCGGCAATATATTTTAATCGAGCTAAACTTACACCAAAATTTTTGTTATAGATTAAGCCCATTCTGTTCATAGCATCAACTGCCGGACCGTTTTCGTTTGCTCTGATTTCTTTTAAAATTATTTTTATTATGCTGTCAATTTCAGTCATTTTTTCTTTAATTATTTTTTGCAAATTTATCAAAAGTTAAAGGCATTTCATCAAAAAATTTAAACAATCTGTCCTTAAAAAATATATTTTTGAAAAAAAATAACAATCGAAACAACTATTTTCTTATCTTTACAGTCTTAAAAAAAACTTTATTAACTAAATTAAATCAAATATGAAAACAAAACGATTAAAATTTTTAACATTTACAGCAGCAAGTTTATTTTTAGCTTTCAGTGCTTGTGAAAAACCAAACCCCGACCAACAATCTGCCGAAGATGATGCCAGAGGCAGTTATATTATGTCCGATGCATTTGCTGTTTCTACAAATGAAGCCGGAGGTTCCGGAAAGTCTTCTCTGCCGGAATGTGTAGAAGTATATAGAAATCAGGGAGATACCATTGCTTTAACCTTTACAAATTGTGATTTCAGAGGGCATTTACGAAACGGTACAATCATAATTAACTATACCCGAAATTTAACAATAGGTGAAAGAGCCGTCAGCAGTATTGTTACTTTTGAAAATTACACTATAGACGGAATAGCCGTTGAAGGAAAAATTACAACAACGTTCGGAGGTACAATATTAACTCCTTCAATACATGTTGTTGCCGAAGACATGAAAGCTACATTTACAGACCAACGTACCATAACTTGGGATTCAGACCTGACTTATAAAATTACAAGCGGATTTGCAGACGGCGATATAACAACAAATGTTTACGAAATGTCAGGAACAGCTTCCGGAATTAACAGAAAGGGAGTAGCATACTCATCTGTTTATGATAAAGTTATAACAAAAGGCAGTTGTGAAGGAGGATATCCTGTTTCCGGAAGCGTAACAATTGAAAGCGAAAACGGTACAACTGTTATTGACTACGGCGAAGGAGAATGTGATAATATTATAACAGTTACAAATAACGGATTAAGTGTAACCGTTACTTTAAATTAAGTTAAAATTTTCAGAATTTTAAAGACCGATTTTTATTATCGGTCTTTTTTATTCATTAAGTTTGTATATTTTCATTATTATTAATATTTTCGTTGCAACATTTTCATATTAAATTTCAAGATGAAACACCCATGGTAAACAAGTTTAACACACAAGGACATGACTAAACAAATCACCTTACATAATTGCGTAGAGTTTTCAGGTGTTCCTATTTGCGGGAAAAAACAAGTATTATAAATAAGTATATGCATTCAATTTGCAGAATATTAATTAATTACAAATTTTTAGACAGATGAAACACCTTAAACTATTTTTTGTTATTATCCTTGTTATAAATTTCAGTCTTGTTTTTACAGGACAGCAAAACCCTGTTGACAGTTTAAAAGCTGTTATTGAAACAACAAAAATTGACACTGTAAAAGTAAATGCATTAAATGAAATTGCTAATGTTCTGAGAGGACGTAATAATGAACAAGCCCTGCAATATGCAGAGCAAGCCCTCGTATTATCAAAAAAAATAAACTATAATAAAGGGACAGCCGAAGTATATAAAACGCTCGGAATTATTAACTTTATGTTCGGAGAATTTGAAAAAGCATTAGAAGCAACAAATAATGCACGGTCAAGCTTTGAGGAAATTAATGATAAAAAAGGTATTGCAGCGTGTTATGTTAATATAGGTATTTTTAAAAGAAATACAGGTGAAATTAAGGAATCAATTGATAATTTTCAAAAAGCTCTTGGTTTTTATGAAGAAATTAATGACAAAGAAGGTATAGCAAAAACATATTTGAATTTAGGAAATATTTATAGACAACAGGGCAATTTTAAAAATTCAATTGACTATTATTTCAAAAGTTTAAAATTTTATGAAGAAATTAATGACCGATACAACGCCGCTCAACTTTATCAAAATATAGGTATTGTATATGATGAACAAAATGAAAGTGAAAAAGCAAGTGAAAATTTTAATAAAGCACTTGAGATTTTTAATGCCATTCAAGATGTAAAAGGAATTGCAGAAGTAAATAATAATTTAGGAAATTTTTATGCCGATAAAGATAATTTTCAATTAGCAGGAGAATACTATTTAAAATCATTAGAACTCTTTGAAGAAATGGGCTATACCCCAATGGTTGCCCGCTTATACTATAATTTAGGCGATGTAAACAACAAAGAAAAAAAATACGGCACTGCGAAAGATTATTTTAATAAAAGCATTGAGTTATACAGCACAATGAACTACCTGCCCGGCTTGGCACTCTGTTATAACGGATTAGGTGAATATTATTATTTTAAGCACGATTATATAAAAGCAATTGAATATCTTCTCAAAGCAAAAAAAATAGCAAAAGAAACAGATATTAATATTTCAATTGAAGCTGTTGAATGGCTTAGCTTAAATTATGCAAAATTGGGTGATTACAAAAACGCTTACGAAAATCACGTAGAGTTTAAAAAATTAAACGACAGCATTTTCAATGAAAATAACGAAAAAGAGGTTACCGAATTACGCATGCAATATCAATTTGAACAAGAAGAAAAAATCAGAAAAGAAAAAGAAAAAATCGAAGCTGAAAAAAATGCGGTCATTCAAAAAGAAAAAGATAAACGAAATTTTCTTGTAAAACTCGGATTGTCTTTACTCGTTTTATTCATGCTTATTATTGCAATTATTTCTGTTCACAACTATAGAAGAAAAGTAAAAGCAAATATTCTCTTAAAATCACAAAAAGAAGAAATTGAATTCCAAAAAGTAGAATTAGAGCAAAGTAATGAGGAAATTTTAGCTCAAAGAGATGAAATTGAAAATCAAAATATCATGATTACCGAACAAAGAGATATTGCCTTAAAACAAAAACAAGAAATTACCGACAGTATTCAATATGCTCAGCGTATTCAAGAAGCCGTTTTACCCGATAAAAAAATATTTGACAATTTAATTGATGAATACTTTATATATTTTAAACCCAAAGACATTGTCAGCGGCGATTTTTATTGGATGAACAAGATTGAAGATAAATTGATTGTTACGGCTGCAGATTGTACAGGACACGGAGTTCCGGGTGCATTTATGAGCTTATTGGGTGTAACTTTTTTAAATGAAATTGTTAATACTGATAAAATATTAAATGCCGGTAAAATTTTAGACAAACTGAGAACCAAAGTAATGGACTCTTTACACCAAAAAGACAGAGAAACAAAAGACGGGATGGACATGGCTATTGCAATTATTGATACCGCCAAACAGGAAATTCAATTTGCCGGAGCTTACAATCCTTTATATATGATTTCTAAAAATAACAGCAACGAAATTCATAAAATTCCTGCCGACAGAATGCCTATAGGTATTTACTTAAGAATGGATAAAGAATTTACTAATCATGTAATACCTTATGAAAAAGGCGACATCATTTACATGTTTTCTGACGGTTATATGGATCAGTTCGGAGGAGAACACGGCAGAAAATTAAAATCATCTAAATTTCAAGAATTACTTTACAGCATACATGAAAAACCCATGGCGCAACAACAAGAAACCTTAGACCAATTTATAAATAAATGGAGAGGCGATATTGAACAATTAGATGATATAATAGTAATCGGAATTAAGTTATAAAAGTCTGCGACTTGCCCCGATAAAAAAAGCTGCCCTTTTCGGACAGCCTCTTTTTTAAGTTAAGAAATAAATTTATTTTACTTCTTCTTCAGCAGCTTCTGTTTTTCCTTCTACTTCTTCGGTAGTATTTTCAACAGCTTGGTCAACTTCTGTATCCATTTCTTCGACTGCTTCGTTTAATAAGTTTTCAATTTCGGCAGCAGCAGCTTCGGCTTCGGCAGCAGCTTCGTCTTCACTTTTGCAAGATGTAAAAATTGTAGCAATTCCAAAAACAAAAGCTAATGCAATAATTGAGAAATAACGTCTTTTCATAATATCAAAAATTTAATTTGTAATAAATAATTTAATTATACACAAAGTTAATAAAAAAAAATTAAAATAAAAAAAATGTTAAATAAAGTTAAAAATAAAATGGGTTTAGTTCTGTTTCTCTCCGTATGCTAAAAAAACAGGATATTTTTTTTCGTTTTTATCAATTTCAAATATTCTTGAAACATCGGTATTAATGAAGCCGGCAGTTATCATCCAGCGGTTAAAACGTGTTTTGTCAAAGCCGAGGTGTTTTACATCAGCCGCTGCATTATCATCATGAAATGTACCGTCTTCGGTTTCTATGTCAGCAATGCCTATTTTTCCTCCGGGTTTTATATTTTGAAACAATTGTTTTAAAAAGCTTTCGGGATTTGAAATGTGATGAA
Source organism: Acetofilamentum sp. (assembly GCA_020720665.1). Classification (GTDB taxonomy): domain Bacteria; phylum Bacteroidota; class Bacteroidia; order Bacteroidales; family JAADGE01; genus JAADGE01. Next base: position 18,300 of record DYOF01000022.1, read on the forward strand.
ATGTCATATTTGAAATAACCAAGTCAAAATTATATCCTGTAAGTATTTGTTTATCTGCATCAAATAATACGGTACTGATATTATTTACATCGGCTTTTTGAGCTTTTTCTTTCAACATTGTTAACATTCCTTCCGAATTATCAATTCCGGTTATGTGTTTTACCTTTGTTATGAAATACATTGATAATAAACCGGTACCTATTCCTACATCTAAAAGTTTCATGTCCGAATTAATTACAATTTTTTGAGAAATGGCATTAAAGGTTTTTTCAGCCAATAGTAATCGTCTCGGAACTGCATCCCAATTGTGGGCAATTTGGTCGAATCTGTTCATTATTTTTTTGCAAATATAAAAATAAGGCTTGAAATTCTTTTATTTTCTTTTGGCTTATTTTTCTTAATATTGATTAACTTTGCACATTCGCAGATTATTAATTAATTATAAATTTTTAGACACATGAAAATTAATGTAAAAACGATTAAGTTGTACATTTTGTTCATTTTTGCGGCAATATCAATTAATTCTTGTAATATATTCGGAATAAAGGGTTCAGGCGATACTGTAACAAATGTTCTGAGTATTGAAAATTTTGATAAAATTGACTTAGAAATTGATGCGGATATTGAATTTATTAAATCGGATATCATGAAAGTAGAAATTGTTGCTCAACAAAATATATTTGAAGTCATCAATTCAGATGTTAAATCAGGAAAGTGGTCGATTAATTATAATAAAAAAGTTCAATACCATAAAAACATCACAATTTATATTTACCTGTCAGATATTCGGTTAATCAGCATATCCGGTTCAGGATCCGTATATTCAGGCGATACTTTTACTGCCGATGAAATAGAATTTTTAATACCCGGTAGCGGAGATATTGATTTTTTGGTTGATGCAAATGATGCAATTATTGATATTTCGGGTTCGGGAAGTGTTTACTTGGAAGGCGGAACCGATAATCAGAACGTTGAAATTTCTGGTTCGGGCAATTATCACGGATATAACTTTTTCAGCAAAGAAGCCGAAATTAAACTATCCGGAAGCGGCAATTGTGAAGTTTATACCCATGATAAATTATTTGCTGAAATAAGCGGCAGCGGAAATATATATTATAAAGGGTCGCCTACAATTAATTCGATAATTACCGGTTCGGGGAACCTAATTAATGCAAATTAATTTCATAAATTATTGATTTAGGAAAACTTAAATTTAAAGGAATGAAACCTGTTTCTCTGATAATTTTTTTTGCAGTTTTTATCGGTATTTTAACGCCCGATTTATTTACCGACGGTATGTTTTTGGACGGAACAACCTATGCCGTTGTATCAAGAAATTTGGCAGAAGGTAACGGTACATTTTGGAATTTGCACTTTTCAAATACCGTAATGTCTCATTTTATTGAGCATCCGCCTTTGGCTATATTTTTAGAATCCTTAAGTTTTAAACTTTTTGGTGATACGATATATAGCGAACGCCTGTATTCTTTATTTACAGCTATTCTGAGTGCTTTTTTAATGCTTTTGATTTATAAGCAGTTAAACGAAAATAAACACGAAGTCTCGCCGGTAAGCATTCTATTTATTTGGATAAGCTTTCCTTTGGTTAATTGGACCTATCCAAATAATATGCTTGAAAATACAATGACTGTTTTTATTTTAATAGCATCATTGTTTATTTTTAAAAGTTTTACTTACAAGCGGATTTTAATGTTAGTTCTTGCCGGTTTTGCATTATCGGCAGCACTTTTAAGCAAAGGTTTACCTGCTTTATATGTGTGGTCAATCGTATTCTTTTATTTTTTAATTTTCAGAAAAATAAATTTTAAACGCGTTGTTTTTGATACTTCCCTCTTAGTTGCTTCAACAGCTTTTCCTATTGTTATATTATTTGTGTTTTCAGAAGAAGCAAAAGAAATGCTGAGCAGTTACTTCAACCATCAGGTTATGGGCAGCATAAATAATGTTGTAACAGTCAATAACCGGTTTTATATTTTAGGAAGTTTATTACAACAAATGATTATTTTTGCTGTTATAACGCTTATTCTAATAATTGTTTCCTCCGTTAAAAAAATAAAAATACGTTTTGACAGCATCAATTTGAAGTATAGTTTATTCTTTTTACTGTTTAGCTTGTCGGGAGTAATTCCGATTATGATAAGTTTAAAACAAAGAAGTTTTTATATTTTTCCGGTGTTGCCGTTTTTAGCTCTTTCATTGTACTTTTTTTTCATAGACATAATAAAAAACTTAAGGTTTATTCTGAATTTTTTTAAAAAGAAATTTTTTACTCTCGTTTCGTTAATAATTGCCGTGTCAGTTATTTTTTTAATTTTTATTTTTGCAGGAAAACCGGGCAGAGATGTTGAAACCATAAAACTTGTACATAAACTTGCCGAAGTGATACCTGAGGAAACGACCGTTACAATAAGTAAAAATTTATATAAAGATTGGGCATTGCATTCTTATTTGCAACGTTACGGAAAAATAAGTATTTCTGATAATATTGAAAGTAATTATTTTTTAACTGCTGATAGCCTTAAAATCGATTCTTCATATCAAGAAATTAAATTAAATTTGCCCCCGTATTTATTATTCAAAAAGAAAAATTTGTGATTCAAACACATGCAAAAACAGCTGTTGTCATTTTAAATTGGAACGGGAAGTCCTTTTTAGAACGATTTCTTCCCGGTGTTATAAAATTTTCAAATTTGAATAATACAGAAATTTATGTTGCAGACAACGGGTCTGTTGATAATTCAGTTGAATTTTTAAAGGCAAATTTTCCGGATGTTCATTTAATTTGTTTTGATAAAAATTATGGTTTTACAAGCGGTTATAATAAAGCATTGGAGCATATAGATGCAGATTATTTTGTTTTGTTAAATTCGGATGTTGAGGTTACGGAAAATTGGTTAATACCCATTATTGAAATGATGGAAAATGATCAATCGATAGCAGTTGCGATGCCTAAGATTTTATCTTTTGAAAACAAATATAAATTTGAATACGCAGGAGCATCCGGCGGATATATTGATAAATTCGGCTATCCGTTTTGTAGGGGAAGAATTTTAAATTCAATGGAGGCGGATGACGGTCAGTATAATTCAGTGCAGGATATTTTTTGGGCAAGCGGAGCAGCAATGTTTGTGAGAGCTGATTTATTCAAAGAATTTAAGGGTTTTGACGAGGATTTTTTTGCACACATGGAAGAAATTGATTTATGTTGGCGAATGAAAAACACCGGCTATCGAATTGTTGTTAATCCGGAAAGTGTTGTTTATCATGTCGGCGGCGGCACATTGCCAAATAACAGTCCGAAAAAAATTTTTCTTAACTATAGAAATAATTTAACCCTTTTACTTAAAAATTTACCGAAACAAAAAATTGTTCCTATACTGTTTTCACGTTTAATACTCGACGGTTTCTCAGGAACGATTTACCTTGTTACATTAAAATTAAGTTTCTTTTTTGCCGTAATAAAAGCACATTTAAGCTTTTACGTTAATTTCAGAAAAATATTGAAAAAAAGATGTCAAAATATTAAACCCAATCATAAAGAAATTTATAATAAAAGTATAGTTTTAGATTTTTTTTTCAGAAGAAAGAGAAAATTCAGTTTATTAAATTTTGAAAACATAAAAAAGTGACAGATTTATTAGTTATAATACCGACATATAATGAAAAGGAAAACATTGAAAATATTATCAGGAAAGTTTTTTCTTTTGAGAAAGAATTTCATGTTTTAATTATAGATGACGGTTCGCCGGACGGCACCGCCCAAATTGTTAAAAATTTACAAACTGATTTTAACGGAAAATTACACATCATAGAACGAAGCGGCAAATTAGGCTTAGGAACGGCATATATTACAGGTTTTCATTGGGCTGTTGAACAAAAATATGATTTTATTTTTGAAATGGATGCTGATTTTTCTCACCCGCCTCATGATTTATTAAATCTATATGATGTATGCAAAAAAGATGCAGATGTTTCGGTAGGTTCTCGTTACATCAAAGGAATTAGTGTTGTAAACTGGCCCTTAGGCAGAATATTGATGTCATATATCGCTTCTTTATATGTTCGTACGATTTTAGGAATGAAAGTTAAAGACACAACAGCCGGTTTTGTTTGCTACAAAAGAGAAGTGTTGGAAAATATCGGAATAAATGAAATATCCATGAAAGGATACGGATTTCAAATTGAAATGAAATATCGCTCATGGAAAATGGGCTATAAAATAACCGAAGTACCTATCATTTTTACAGATCGCACAGAAGGTAAATCTAAAATGAGCGGCGGAATATTTAGTGAAGCATTTTGGGGTGTATTAAAATTACGTTTAAGAGGTTCAAAGATTAAAAAAAAATCTACATCATAAATTAATTACAAATTTTTAGACACATGAAAAAAAGTTTGATTATAGCACTTTGGGCAATTGCAATTTTGTGGGCAGTTTATATTTTAAATATAATTGTGTTTTTTGCCGATTTCAAAGCATTAGGAATACGTCCGAGAGAAGGGTGGGGCATAATAGGCATTCCTTTATCTCCGTTTTTACACGGTTCTTGGGGGCATCTGATATCCAATTCAATACCTTTATTTATTCTTACCTTTGTTTTGGCACAGTTCTATAAAAAACTTTGGATACAAGTTACTGTATTTTCCGTATTAGTAGGTGGTTTTGCCGTATGGTTGTTGGCTCAAAAAAACACGGTTCATATCGGTGCCAGCGGTGTCATATTCAGTTATATAGGCTTTATTGTATTCAGCGGAGTGTTCAGAAGAAGTGCAAAATCTATTATTATCGGCATTATCATTTTATTACTCTACGGCGGAACATTAATTTTCGGTGTATTGCCGAAACAACCCGGAATTTCTTGGCAAGGTCATTTATTCGGAGCCATTGCGGGCATAATTGCCGCATATATCTATAAGGATAAATATAAAGCTGATGATAAATTCAAATCTTGAGTGATGATAGTCGATAAAATTTCAAATTATAAATTATATTCGAAAATTAATGAAAAATTTGAAACGGCATTTAAGTACATTACCGAAACGGATTTATTTAATTTGCCTGACGGAAAATATGAAATTGACGGTGAAAATTTGTTTGCATTAGTTCAAGAATATAACACAAAAAATGAATCAGATTTAAAACCTGAAAGTCATTTTCACTATATTGATATTCAATACATGATTTCAGGAAGTGAAAATATAGGTATTGCTGTTTTAGAAAATCAAAAGCCCGTAATTGTTGATGCCGAAAATGATTATGCCTTTTATGAATGTGCAACGCATTTGTTGTTACTTAAGCAAGGTATGTTTGCCGTATTTTTTCCGGACGATTTGCACATGCCCGGAATTAAAATAAAGCAATCTGAAAAAGTTAAAAAACTTGTTTTAAAGTTGAGAATTAACTAAATGGGGTGCCGTATAAATTAAAAATCTGATATTCAAATTATTATACGTATTTTGTGGCTTTAAAATCAGTATAAAAAATGAACAATCAAAGATACAAAAGCATAGGGGGGTATCTAATATTAATCCCCCACCAATACAAAAGCACCCCAATAATAAGGATACTGATATTTTTGCTTAATTTCTAACTGGGCTTTTCTGAATGCATCGTGCTTGTTTCCGGAAAGTAACCAATATTTATAAAAAGCAGACATTAAATCCTGCGTTCCTTCATCACTGACTTCCCACAAACTGGTTATTACCGATTTCGCTCCGGCAATTTGAAAAGAACGTTGCAAACCGTACACCCCTTCTCCGTTTTTAATTTCGCCCAAACCGGTTTGGCAAGCACTTAACACTACTAAATCCGTTTGATCCAAATTTAATATCATCGCTTCAAAGGCATTTAAAATTCCGTCATCATTATCTTTATTATCTTTCGTATTCATTTCGTTAACCGTTCTATCGGCTCCGGCTAACAACAAACCCGAGCGTAATAACGGATTTTCATAGGCTTTCATCGGCTCAATACCGAAGGCACGAGTTTCTTCGGAAGGATCAACCGTATTTTCTAAAAAATAACCGTGCGTAGCAATATGCAAAATGTAAGGGTTTTTAACTTTTTTTAAATTCCCTTCGGTGGCTTGTTTCTCAAAAACCGAACTGACCTGCCAAGCATTTGATTTCAATAAGTTTTGAATGGCTTGAACCTCTTTTTGTGTTCCGGGCAGCGGATTTAATCGAGCTAAATTATCGGGCAAATCTAATTTATAATCAGGAAATCCGAGTAAGAACGCTGTTTTTTGATTGTTTGTTTTAGTTTTAAATGTTAAAATATCTTTTGTATTACTGACAAATCTGACGTCTTTTAACTCAACCAAACTTTTTCCCGACGGCATCAGTATTGTATTGATATTAACCTGATTATAAATACCGTCAACCGAAACATAAAGTTTTTTATCATTCAGTGTCAATTCATCAACCGGCTTCCAATAGTAATCATAAAACGGAGCCATACTTTTTCCTGAATGAATAGTTGCCTGATATTCATCACTTTGACTTGATTCCATATCATCGCCGTCTTTAAAAAATATCATTTCAGGTTTCTTATTGTCATTTCTGAGTACTAACCCGATATAATGAATCTGTGATTTCGGGAATAAATAACTGTAACTGTTAATTCTGATAAGCTCAATCGCTGCTTCGCCCGGTTTTAAAGCATTTGCAATTTTTTTATAATCTGCCGAACTCAATTCGTTTGCATCTTTAAAATCTTTCGACGCAACGGTAAGTTCTTTTTCTAAGTTTTTTACAAGTGTTTCGAGCGAATCAATATTAATTTTTTCTTCTGCTAATTCTTCATTGGTATAAGAATATAATTTAGCCAGCCAATTTTTAGTGCCCTGCCAATTTTTATAATTAGCTATGAGTTCTTGATTTCCGCTGTTCAAAATTCGAGCTTTAACTTTCCGTGAAGAGTTTAGAAGCAATGCTTTAGTTGCAATATGGTAGTTATAAACGTCTTCGGTAATTTCCGGCACAGCTGTTTCGGCATCAAGAGCGAAATTATAAAAACGGATAAACTTAGCTTGAATATTTTTCCAAAATTCTGTTTTTTCATAATCATTCATTACCGGGAAAAAAGTATTTATTTGATAACTGTATTCATTTAAAGATTTTCTGTACCATTCGGCTGCATTTATAAAATCTTCTTTTTGCCAATACAGTATTGCCATATTTTCGAATGTCAGTGCAATATTCGGATGGTGTTCACTCAAAGTTTTTTGTTGAATTGTTAAAGCTTCATTTAACAGAGGTTCAGCCTCTTCCAATCGGTTTTGACTTTGATAAAATAAGGCTGTTTCGTAAGTAACTTGAGCATACGACGGATGTTCTTTGCCGAATTGAGAACTATAAATTTCACGGGCTTCTTTTAATAAATTTTCAACCTGTTCAAATCGTTTCATTTGTTGATATAATGAAGCCTTATTTCTTAACAAAACAGCATAATCGGGGTGGTTTTTCCCTAATTTTTTTTTCATAATTTTTGTAGCTTCATCATAGGTCTTTTCTGCTTCTTCATAACGTTTGGTTAATTGGTAAAGTAAAGCTAAGTTGACCTGAAGACGAACAAAAGTTACTGATTTTTCTTTAATTTCTTTTCCTGCAATTTCTAAAGATTGTTTCATTAATTTTTCGGCATCTGTGTATTTACCTGTCATTTGGTTAATCATTGCATGATTATTTAAAACCACGGCGTATTGAACAGTTTGAGTTTCTCCGGATGATTTCAGATGATTTTCGGCTTTTATGATATAAGTTTCTGCATCCGTATAAAGCCCCATATCTTTATAAAGTACCGCCAAATTGTTTAAAGAAGCGGCATAGCCTGTCTTATCGGAGCTTTGTTCTCTTTTTGTTAAGGCATTTTTAGTATATTCTTCTGCCAAAGTATATCGTCCGGTTGTGTGATACAATAAACCTAAGTTGCTTAATGTCAGATTAGCAAAAGCAGAATCGGATAGTTGCTCGTCATTGTAAATTTTTTCGGCTTTCAAGAACGACTTTTCTGACATTTTATAACTGCCTGATACATATAAAATCTCTCCGGTATAATTGTAATTTTGCCCTTTTATTTTAGGAGGTACATTTGTAACATTTGTCGGATCGGCTAAATAATAAGCAAAACTTCTGGCTTGCTTCAAATTTCCTTTTGATTCATGGGGTGTTGAATTATCGCCGAATGCAATGGCATAATTAAAATCCGTAACATCATAACTTTCAGCAAATTTTGTAAGGGTTTCTTTCCATTCTTCTTTAAATTTATCAGAAATATAATGCTCTGTTTTGTTCCAATATCGACTCATTTCTGCATCAAAAAAATCGGGTGCATTAATTTTAATGACATTTTCGGGGATTTTAATTTTATCGGTTATTACCTTATCTTTTACCAGTTTTTTCCAATCCTGCGAATACCCGTTAATAGATGAAAACAAGAATATTACCGGCAATATGAAAATAATGTTTGATTTTTTCATAACAGAAATTTATTTAAAATAAAAAGATAAAAATACTATTTTTTTTGTATAAAAAAAAGCCGGGCTGAAGGCCCGGCCAAACTCTAACCTAAATATAGTCATGATTAACGACTATATCAGCGGTTATTTTAAAAATATCATACAAATGTATAATAAATTTAATTGATACAAATCAAAAGACTCATATTTTTTTTCTGTCTTCCGGTTTTTTACAACACATCGGAAGTTTATTAT
>DYOF01000152.1 GCA_020720665.1 Acetofilamentum sp.
CAAAGCTAATCAGAATAAGGTTTACAAAAGGTTTCAGCCTATTTTTGTCTATTAAGACCAAAATTGTGATGAGATTTTTTTAGGGTGTTGCAAAAATCAAACCGTGTATAAAATTCGTGTTCCGGAGTCATAATGCTTAAAAATAAATCAAGGGTTTATTTTAATTCTGTGAAAAATCGATTAATTAATTTATCGGCGGAATCTCCTATTTTATATTGATGAATAGGATTTCCCGAAAATTCAATTTCTTTATATGCAAAATGCTGAGATAAATCACCGATATCGTCAATAAGGTATAAATCCTGTTCGGTTTTACTGATGCTTCGTATTCCGATATCTGTTGTATAATTACCGACCTGTCCGGTAAATTTCGCATTTCTTATAATATAGTCAAACAAGCAATTTTTAACATTCGGGCTTATCTTATTATAGGAATCAACAGATTCTGTTTGATAAGAATTATCTGCAATTATTTTAAGTGCATGTAAAATTGAAATAAAATTTAATTTTCTTACAAATTGTTTTTCCGGATCATTTTTATAACCGCCCGATTCTATTAACATTACAGATGTTCCTTTTTGTTGAATGGTATCTCCGAAAGCCGTAGGCATAAAATCATCGTTATATTTGGCTGTTTGTCCCGGAATAAATTGTTGAAGCATTGTATTCATTGAAGCTATAATTTGCATACTTCGTTTTCGTTTGGAATCAATTGTTTTTTCTGAGTCAAAAGCCGGAGCTAAAAAGGAAATTGTTGCCGGATAAGCCGTATTTCCGGATGCATACCAAATATCTTGGTCGTGTAAATTAAAGCCAAAATCAGGTTTAAGTTCATCAACCGAATTCATTAATAGTTTACTTTCAGGGCTTATTGTTTTGAAAGCATCACGATTAATATCTATTTGTTGAGCATTTCTTCTTTGAAATTGTTCTGCTCCGTCGGGATTTAACATCGGAACAAAAAATAATTTACAAGCGTTTAAAATTGAGTCGGCTTCGTTTTTGAATTGCTTAGGATTTTTAAAAAAATTTAATAAGTCGAATATTGTTTGTGTGGCTGTAGGCTCATTACCGTGCATTTGAGACCATAACAGGATTTTTTTTTCTCCGTTACCAATATTTATTTGAAATATATCGCGATTTTCACAGGATTTACCGATTGAATTAACATTAAACATATTGCCGGCATTTTTAATGAGCGGAATAATATCAGAATGTTTAATTCGTCTGTGTGTTAAATTAGTTTCCTTAAAATCTTTGTATGATTCAAATAAATGCTTTGTAAACATGGCAATAGGTTTAAGGATTATACTTTGCTTTAGATAAAATATTTCCGGAATTTTTTTCATCTAAAAGTGTTTTCAAATTTATATCCGAATTATTTTTCATATAACTCTCAACAATTTTATAACCTATAAATGCTCCGGCTCTGGGTGCGGAAACGTCTGTAAATACGGTAGTAAAGGGTCCGTCGCCGACAAATTTTCTGATTTCGGTTTTATCCGTTGAATATAATAATTTTTGCTCAACCAGATAGTTCCATATTTTTTTTTCGTGTTTATTTGCCCAGTTTAACTGGCTTCCGGTATATCTCCATTTAAGTGTGTCGGCTGTTTTAGGGAGCATACAATTCAAAACATATTGCATTTTCCCTTCATAAATCATATTGTCTAATAAATTATCACTTAATTCTGGTTCATAAGGGAAATCCGATTCAGCTAATGAACGAATTAAATCAACAGGAATCATTTCTTTTGTCATTCGACTTTTTTGATATTGACTGTATCCGACTTTATCATAAATATCGAAGTTTTGAACTCCTAAATATTTGTCTAATCCGATGCCCTGAATACTGTCAAGGGTAACAACCGAATACCCGAAAGAAGAAAAATAGGTGTAAATTTCAGGAATGATTTTTTCAGGGAAATAATATTTATAATGTTTATATGCCGATTCTATTGCCGGAATTTGCTCAAAATCAAAGGATTTAAACTCAGCCTCTAAAATTTGAGGTATTTCTTTCGGAACCCAGTAGTTTAAAAATTCGTTTAAAGCACTCGGATAATAGGTTTCATCAGCATCGCCTATTTCAATAATTTGATTGTTATATAATTTAAAAAATTCGCCGAATTTATTTTTGTAATTTGTAATGTAAAATTCTGAACTGTCAATCTTATATTTAAAAATTTCTTTTTCAAATCGGGTAACTTTAATCTTTAAATCAATATCTGAAACATCAACAGAAAAAGTGTCGGCTTCTTTACAAGAAAAATTAAACAGGACAAAAAGTCCTGAAATAAAAAAAACGCTACTTAATTTTTTAATATACATTCTGATTAATTTAAACTAAAAAACGAAACAAAAATATAATAAGTTTATTGCTTTAAGAAATCTAAATTGCGTTTAAAGCCGGTAAATTTTGTTCGTTTTACGGCTGAATTTTTAAATATTTCTTTAAAAACGGGTTCTGTAATTTCATACCATTCTTTTTTTGTCAAATCAGTTATCATAGAATTCGGATAAAAAGCACTCTCATTGCTAAAGAGCGGTTTGCGATTGTGCGGACAAACATCTTGGCAAATATCACAGCCAAATACACGATTTTTGAACTTCCCTATCATTTCATCCGGAATAGAATTTTTATACTCAATTGTTAAATATGAAATACACTTACGGCTGTCAATAACATAGGGTTCAACAATAGCAGCAGTAGGGCAGGCATCAATACATTTTGTGCAATTGCCGCAATAGGAATTAATCGATTGATCGTATTCCAATTCTGCATCAATTATTAATTCACCGATAAAAAAATACGAACCTTGAAGTGTTACCATATTTGAATTTTTTCCTCTCCAAGCAATTCCTGATAATTCAGCCCATTTTTTATCCATAACGGGGGCGCTGTCGGTAAAAGCTCTTCCGTTTATATCTCCGATGTTTTGTTTTATAAATTTTAATAAAAGTGTCAGTTTTTGTTTAATAACCGTATGATAATCGTTACCGTATGCATATTTAGAAATTACAGGAGCTTCGGGGTCTTTTTGCAGTTCCCCTTTGAAATAGGGGAAAAGAACAGATATAACTGATTTTGCTCCGTTTACGAGCAATTGCGGATTAAGGCGTTTGTCAAAATGATTTTCCATGTATGACATGGTTCCGTTTTTTCCGCTTGACAGCCATTTTTCAAGGTGAAGAGCTTCTTCGTGTAAAAATCGGGCTTCTGAAACACCGCAAGAAAAAAAGCCGAGACGTTTTGCCTCAGCTTTTATTTGTTCTGTATGTTCTTTAATATTTTTCAATTATAAAAAACCGAGTTCTAATTTTGCTTGTTCTGACATCATTGATTTGTCCCACGGCGGATCAAATGTTAAATCAACCGTTACTTTATTTACGCCTTCTATTTCTGCAACTTTATCTCTTACGTCTCTCAAGATATTATCGGCAACAGGGCAATTTGGTGCGGTTAAAGTCATTTTGATATCAACATTATCATAATCGTCAACTTCAACATCATAAATTAATCCTAAATCATATATATTAACCGGAATTTCGGGGTCATATATTGTTTTTAATACATTAAAAATGTCTTTTTCTGTCTGTAATATATCTTTCTCCATAGTTTTTTATTTGACATAAGATTTAACTAAAAATCGTATATTAAAATTTATTTTAAATTCTTGGGCGTAGCTTCCTGACAACACTCCCTTTGTTTTAAGTTTAAAAACGGGTGCCGTGATAAAATCAGTAATCGGGACATTGGTTTCATTTAAAGAAACCGGTTCAACACCTTCGGTTGTATCACTTTTAGCTATAGTTTCTTCAGCTAAATTGTCTGTTAATATAGATAAATCAACGGAATTAAATCTTGAGAAATCCGCAGCCGATAAGTTAATTTCTTCAATTGTAATTTCTTGAATTAAGTCTTTTTCAGTATTGTTTTCTTGTAAAATTTTATCAATTCCTATGGCTATGTCGGTTAAAATCTCAAAACCGGCAACCGAATTTGCAGGAAAATTGACGCTAACAATTTCATTAATATAAAATGCAAAAAATTTATATTCTTTTTTACACGAAAATAGTAAAACTGTTAAAAGAGACAATAGTATGGCTGTTTTTTTCATTTTACCTGTATTTAATTTTTAATTTTTAGAACGGGTCGGCAGTTACTTGAAATGTCATACTTATTTTTATATCAACATCTTGATTTAAAGTTTCTCTTGTAACGACTTCTGTTCTTAATTTATATTTACTACTTTTAACATAATTATCGAGTGTGTTGGTTGTTAAATTTAATTGAATGGTTTTGGCATCACTTTGAATATCATCTTTCCAAGCGAGTTCTGTTTCTTCTTCAGTGTCGTTATCAATATAAATATGTATTGATTTTAAAAACGAAAAGGTTTTATCTGTTGGTGATGTTATTGTTAAATCTAAATCTTTCAAGATAATTTCTTTAACCAACTCAACTTTGGTATCATTATTTTCAAATTCTTGTTCTGAGTTAGTTGTAATGTCCGGCGTAGGAAAATCATATGGAATTGAAAAAGGAGTTAAGGCTTTTTCAATTGTAACGGTTGTTTCGTCAGAAATATCAAATGTTAATACCTTATCGCAGGTAGCGAGCGATACGGATAAAGCTAAAAAAGCCACAATCAATAATTTGTTTTTCATATTTTTTATATTAAGTTAAAAGAATAAAA
>DYOF01000153.1 GCA_020720665.1 Acetofilamentum sp.
CTAAATGTTATCTGTATTTTATCTTTATTTCATTGTTTTTAATGAATAAACGAAAAAGTATTGAAAACGTTGCGGGGCTTCACAAATGTCAATATTTGCACCAAAGTTAAAAGTTTGCAACTTTTTTTAATTAATGCACTGCCCCTCAATATTTTCAATACAATGATATGCTCATTTTCATTTCATCTCATCAATATTTATATTTTTACCATAAAGAACAAGTGCATCTCTATTATCCATCAAAATAGAGGCAATAACATAATCTTTTTGATACATTTTATCAATTTCTTCATTGTATCGTTCTTTCATTTTTAGGAAAATAGTTTTTGTATATTCACCTTCGAAGAATAATTTTAGACCATAAACTGCTGTATCAATAAAGGGACGCTGAAAAGTATTCCAAATATGAGTTTTCTTGTCATAACCTATAAAACAAATACAACCATGTTTGATTAATTCTTGTCCTAAAATTTTACCGGTCTCACAAGCAAATGTATAAAAAAAGCTATCATTAAATATTTCTAAATTTTGTGATACTGAAACAAACGAATTGGTGCCAGATTGCAATAAATTACTTTTATCTCCATGCGTAAATGCAGCAAAGACAAATTTTTCTGATTTGAAATTATTTATTTTAAACGGCAACATAATTTCAAAATTTGAAATCTTGTCAATTATTTCGGGGAATATTTCATTTTTGTCGAAGAACTCGTCTAAATCTTCTTTGCACATTGAAAAGAAATTTCCCAAATCTTTGTCATTTTCATCAAAAACTAACAATGTATTAATCATTTATGCTTTCTTTGTTACGCATTAATAAATCAATTGTGAGTTTTGTCAGTCTTTTTGAAAAATCTTTGCCGACTTCGGTTTGCATACGAATTTCTCTTAAAATATCGTTCAACGAGTATGACTTGTTTTCGGAAGACAAAAAAACAGGTTTGTCTTTATCAGTTTGAGGGTTTTGAGTTATCCATTCTTCAATTACTTTATCAATGCTTTCATTTAAGAAAATAACAGCATCGTCAATTATTTTAAATGCTTCTTCAATAGTCGCATGTTTGTTTAAATAGCCAAATGCTTTATTGTTAATAAAATCGCTAAACGTTTCCTTCTGTTCATCAATGCCACTCCATAAAATTACTGGAATTTGATATGAAAATTTTCTTATATCTTTCAATATTTGATGCCCTTCTGCTTTTCGATTAAAATCTATATCAAGAAGAACAATAATTCTTAAAGACGCTTTAGTGGTTATAAATTCAAGAGCATCTTTTGAGTCTGTAAAAAAATACACATTCTCGAATCTGTCTTTTAGCTCCCAAACTAATGCGTCTTTTTTAAACCTCACTTGGTCTTCAATAATTATTATAGAAATATCATGTGTCATTTTTCTTATTTTTTAAATGGAAAAACTAATTTGAATGTCGCTCCTGTTGGTTTCAGTTCATTTTCAATTACTTCAATCGAACCTTTCATAGCTTTCATTCTTGTATCTACAATAAAAAGTCCCATTCCTGCTCCGCCTTGCTCTGCCGTTCTGGTAAAAAACACATCAAATATTCTCGTTTTATCTTCATCGGCAATTCCTGAACCATTATCAGAAAAAAGCAAAACAAATTCATTATTTGTAACTGATCCACTACATTTTATCAATTTATCTTCATTCCCCATAAGAGCTTTTAATGAGTTGGTTATCAAATTATCAAAAATATCTTCTATGGATTTTCTGTTATATCGAATGATTAAATCTTTGTTGATTTCGACAAGTGTTTTTATTTTTTCTTTTTCAAATACAGAATGATATATGTTGTTAAATGTATTTTCAATCAGTTCTTTCATGCTAATATCTTCAATGTCTGAATCTGATTGAGCGTATTTTAACATAAAATCTAAACCTTTACGTAAACGGATTAATTCTTCGTAGATAGAATTTGCTATATGTTTAAATCTTTCTTGTAAAGTCGGATTTGGGAAATTCTTTTTGAAATATTCGGCATGACGAAGAATGTGCCCGATTGAATTTCGAGTAATATGCGAAAGGGTAGCAGCGTAGGTTTGTAATGAAATTAAACTAAAAAATAAATTTTCTTGTTGTTTTTTCTCCTTTTCTAGTTCGTTAAATTCTTTAATTCCCTTGTTTACGGTTGCTTCAACCTTTGCTGCTTTCTTTTCTAACTCTTCAAGGGTTCTCTGTATTTCAGGCGGTGCAATTTTTTTTATATCGAATATATTCTTCTTGAAAGAATTTACTTCCGATTTTGCGTTAGTAAATTCTGATTTTGTATTTTCTCTTTTTTCGGTTTTTACTTCTTTTAAATATTTTTCTATTTGTGCAAGTTGTTCAATGAAAAACAATTTTAGTTCCTGCCATTCTTTATTGTCCACAAAATCTTGCCTATTTGTGGCTTCGATAATATTGGGATTGTTTTCATTTGATATTTCTATAAAACCTAATAAATCACGTGTACTTAATTTATCAAAAAAACCGGAATATCTTCGTTTGTCGATGCCTAATAAGTCTTTTTGCAAATTTTGCAGAGCTACATACTCAGCAAAAGGGGTGGTAATGATACCATCACGATATATTTTTACTCCGTCTATAATAGTTCCGGGAAAACTTGATTTGAACTTTTCTTTGGCTTTTTGATCAAAATAATAAAGTGTTATTTTCACTAAACCACATATTCTTTTGTCTGTAAATTGTTTTACTAATTTACCTTTTTCGACTTTGAAAATTTCCTGTTTTTCGGTTTCTTGATTAAATCCTAATTCAACTTTTAGTGTGTAATGTTGAATGAGGTAACTTTCAACTTTCCTTTTATCAAATTCCGGATACTGTGAATTTATAACAATATCGAAAGGATACTTTAATGCTTGGGTGGGTGAAACTAATTTTGCCAATTCTTTATACGCACGTTCAATATCATCTTTCGACCATACATCTGCAATTAAAGATATGTCCAAAATTGTTCCTTGATTTAATTTGTCAGATTCTTCAAACCAATATGTATTTTCAACTTCTGTAAAAAATTTATTTTCTTTATTGTCAAAGTTTATTTTAAGCTGTTTATTTTCTAATTCTTGATATTTTGACCAATCGGTTTCTAAAAAAACTGTTTGATTACTGCTTTTTTGTTTGGTTTTCAACACAAGTTTTGCACCTAATTTATCAACTGCAAATCTACCGACACCCTTCTTGCCGGTAACTTTACGATTATACGGCGAAGGTGAAAATTTATTTATTCGCTTACTACTTGTTCCGATAACCATCCATTTATCCCGAATATCCTCAAAAGACATTCCGATGCCGTCATCGGAAATTATAATTTTGCTTTTATCGCTTCTTGGGTTTATGTCGATAAATTCTACTGTAACATTTTCGGCATTTGCATCATAAGCATTTTTTACAATTTCAAATAATGCAGTTATTCTATCGGTAATAAGTTCACGACCTAACAGTCGATATGCACTTACATCAAAATTGAATTTTAAATATTTTATTTCATCATCCATTCTTCATGTAAGTTTATTATTTGCTCAAAAATTGCTTTACCTAATAGCGGAGGAACGGCATTACCAATTTGTTGTTGAATGTGCATTAAAGTACCTTCAAAATAATAATCATCAGGAAAACTTTGAAGTCGTGCAGCTTCTCTAACAGACAGACCTCTATCCTGAAATGGATGAATGAGCATATTTTTGCGATAATTTGCAATCACAACAGATGGTTTATCCGCTTCAAGTCTTTTGTAAATACCGCTATGACAATTATTTTTATCTTTATAATTTTGCATCAGTTCATTGGGAATAACTTGCCAATTTTGTCCTTGTTTAATGTGTTTATATCTTTCGATTACATATTCTTGATTGCGAGAAACCAAATTTTGGGTAGATTTTTTTGAATTTTGTCTCATTAATTTGGCATATTCACTTAATTTACTTTTTTTGTATGGTAATTCACCCAAATTGTCGCCGTTCTTCAAATCTGGCAAATCAGTTAAAGCTTGTTCTACCGTAACTTTTTCATCATTTTTTTTAGGGAAAACAAAATCTATATTATGTTTGTTACCAACCATAAAAAAACGATTTCTTGCTTGCGGAACACCATAATCTGAAGCGAATAAAACATCAAAGTTTGTTTTGTATCCGTTTTCTTTAAATATTTCTTGTAATTTCTTTACAGTTTCGCCATTTTTATAAGACAATATTCCTGCAACATTCTCAAATAAAAACCAATCTGGTTTTAATTCGTTCACTATACGAATGAATTCTAAAAATAAATGATTATTTTCATTATTATCATTTCTTGTTTTTGTATTTGAGAGTGAAAATCCTTGACACGGAGGTCCGCCAAAGACTATAAATGGAGTTCTTTCAATTAATTCTTTTCCGATTACTTCTTTTATATCTTTATTTATATTTTTTGTTTTTGGATGATTTTTTTTATATGTTTTAAGTGAATACAAATCTTTTTCAACTGCAATTGCAATTTCAATACCTGCCATTGTTGCACCTGTGCCAAGCCCTCCTGCTCCGCTAAATATTTCAACTCCTATGTATTTCTTGTTTTTCATTATTCGTGGTATCGGATCTGTACACTTTTTCTTCTTAATTCCTTATGCTTTTTCCCTTCTTTTACCTCATCGGAGATTTATACCTTTATTTTCTTTCTTTTCTATCCTCGTAAG
>DYOF01000154.1 GCA_020720665.1 Acetofilamentum sp.
TGAATATCGTATTCGCCCGCTCTCTTATTCGTACTTATTGAATTACAACCGGAAAATCATTACCGCCTGAATAGGATTGAGGATACTGTTTGATGCCTTTAAACTTTTTGGTGTATTCAGGAACTTGGTCATCTAAATAAGATTTTAATTCATAAATCGTAACCTTTCCGTCAAGCGGTGAACCATCGGCACTTCCTTCTAATGCATCCAGCAAAACGTATGTAAACAAGCCGTGTCCTAAACTTTTAAATTCAATTGCAAATTGTTCGCTGCCTGCTGAAGCTAAAACATGAATACCTGAACTTCTTGAAAGCTGAGCAATTGCTTTCTCTCTACCTGCCCCTCTTTGGGCTAAAATTTCGGTTGCACCGCCTGATTGACAAGCATCTAAAATCATAATTTGTTTCAAAGCATTAATTTTACTGAAATTTTCTTGCATTTGATTTGCCGTTATAGCTTTATCATTTAGGGTTTCTGTATCATATAATCGAATACAATCCGAAGGAACAAAGTAAAAATCACTTCCGAGCATACTTCCGTGTCCGGCGTAGTAAAAAATAAAAACATCTTGAGCTTTTGCTTTACTTGAAATTTCAGTTACGGCTTTAAGAATATTGTTTTTGTCGGCATTTTTATCAAATAAATCATAAAAAATCATATTGTTGAAAAGAGGTTTGCTTCTTTTTTTAATCAAATCAGAAAATGCTTTTGAATCTGCTCGTGCATAATTCAAATTTAGAGATTCGTTTTCATATTTGTCAATCCCGATGGTAAGAATATAACAATCGGAAAGATTTTCGGTACTTTCAAAATAAATTGTTTGTTCAATGATATTTGACTCTATTCGTCCTTCACTAAAAGCAGAAATTTGAATGTTATTTGTACCCGGAATTAACAGTATTTGCATGGTTTGATTAAATTTCCTGCCCGGTTTTGCTTTTCCGTTTCCTTTAAATTCAGTAATAATTCGTTTTCCGTTTTGCATAAGTTTTATTTCATCAACTCCGCCTCCGTTATCAATTATCTGAAAATCAATATCAAATACATCTGTTTTAGAAATTGAATCATTAAAAAAAGAATTAAATCTTAAACTCGGAGGCGGTGATTTTTCTAAATATTCATTCATATTCAAATTCTCATTAATTAAGCCCCTTGTTTGAAAGACTTGTTGTAATAATCCGGGTCTGTAAAATTCTTCAAAAAATTGGTCAACATGAAAGGTTTGCATTCCTTTTACATAATAAATATATTTTTTTGCGCCTGCATTTCCGTCAAAAAATCCGCCGCGTGCTTTAACAAACCAATCATCTCTTGAAAGTTGATAATAAGTATAAATAATTTTTGCATTCACAATTTCCCAAACTTTAATAACACCTTCTATACTGCATGAAATAAGAGATTCATTGTCCGGACTGACTTGCAATGAAGTAACTGATGCATTATGCCCTTTGAATATTTTTATTAATTTATATGTTTTTATATCAAACATTTTGATAGTTCCGTCAGAACCTCCCGTAAAAAAATACTTATCATCATTTGAAAATGTTACTGAATGTAATAGTCCTTGTTCGGGCTGTATTTTTTTCAATTGGAAACCTGTAATGAAATCCCAAATACAAATACTTCCGTCCCACGATACGGAAACCATAGTTCTGCCGTCTGAACTTAAATCAAAAGCAGAAACAACATCGGTATGTCCGACAAATTGCCGAAATTGATTTTTAGAGTCAATTTCCAAAAGTGAAAATACTTTATCTAAACCTGCAGTAATAATGTAATTCCCTATTTTTGAAAAATTCGCATTATAGGCTTTTACATCTTTATAATAATACTCATCGTCTCCTGTATTTATATCCCATGTGAATGCATCTCCGTCCCAGCTGCTCGATAATATTTTTGTGCCTTCATTATTAAAATGAACCGAGAAAATCATATCCCGATGTCCTTTAAAGGTTTTTAATAATTCGCCGTCGGAAGCCGACCAAAGTTTTATGGTTCGGTCTGCACTACCTGTAACAATATACTTTCCGTCTGTTGAGAAATCATAGCAAATTACAGCTTCTGAATGACCGATTAAACGAAAAGCAATTCGTCCGGTTTCAAAATTCAAAACATTCGCAACAGAATCTTTTTTACCGATAATTAATAGTTTCCCGTCCGGACTTAATAAAGTATTCGTTTTTCTGTCAAAATATGATCTCGCATAATATTGCCAATAGCTTTCTTGGTCTAAATCAGTTCCCTGGTCGGCTTGATTTATAAATCCTTCAAAAGTAACAATTTGCTTTCCTGAATTTGTTTTTCTTATTGCGGCTGTTCCGTCATCACTTGCACTTAAAAAATAATTTCCGTCAGGGCTGAATTGAACTGAGTTTATTTCTTTTTGATGTGCTTCAACAGAAAGAATTTTCTTTCCGCTCTCAAGATTATAGATATTAATATTTTTAATATCAGATACTAAAATTAATTTATTATCAGAACTTATATCAACAGAAGTAACATCCTTCATTTCTTCAATATATGTTTTAATTTTTGAGCCTGATTTCAAATCCCATAAAACTAATGGTCCGTTTCGCGTGCCTGTTAATACAAATTTATAGTCGGAAGTAAACTTTGTATATGTTCCGCAGCCGCCGCAACTGCCTTTATCAACCGATTGAAGTGTCGTCAATTTTTCTCCGGTTTCAAAATCAACTAAAATAGCTTTTCTGTTATCTTCGCCAACCAAAATTTTCTTGTTATCTCCGCTGATTTGAACATTTATTCCCGTGCCGAGCCCTTTATCAGGACTAACCTTAAATGACCTGACAAAATTTCCTGTTTCGGTTTCAAAAATTGAACCGACAAATTCCTCCCCGCCGGTAACTAAATATTTTCCGTCAGAAGTGAAATCAATCGTTGTTACTCTATCTTTTATTTTGAATGTACGAATTAATTCGGCTGTTTCAACATTCCATAATTTTACGGTTTGATCGGTACTTCCGGTAGCAATAAATTTACCGTCAGGTGAATAACTAAGTGCTTGGACGATTCCTTCATGCCCTAAAAACGTGCGAATTTCTCTTCCTGTTGAAACTTCCCATAGTTTAGCTGTTTTATCTCTGCCGCCGGTTACAACATATTTTCCGTCAGGACTATAAGCAGCAATTTTAACTGCTCCTAAATGTCCTCTTTGTATTACGGTTTCTAATTCGTCATTTTGAGCCGACATGATAAAATTTAATAACATGACGACTACGATTAATAATTGAATTCGTAGTGTTTTCATTTGTTTTGTTTTAAAGTATGTTTTATATGCTCAGATAATCTTTGATTATATTGATTAAAATATTGAGTTAATATCTTTTTTGTATCATCAGGATAGGAATAATAAATTTTAAGAACCGAGTTTTCTAATTTTTTTTGATTTCGATTTAATTCATCTTCAATTTTTAATTTAAAATTTACAGCATCTCTTGATCTGTTCACATAATCAGCCTCAATATAATTTACATATGATTTGAATAATCCGTAAATATGATTAGGGTAGCCGGATAAACTGTTTTTTTCGGAATTAAAATGAATTTGTTCGGCATCGTTATAATTATCTAATCTGAAATTATCGGGCGTGTTATATATATTCCAATATATCGGAATGTAAGGGAAAAGGCATGAATTATAAGGGCTGATCCAAATTAATGAACCGATTTCGAGCGGTAATTCGGAGCGTAATTGAGCAATAAGACTATATTGAGTACTTTTATCACAAATCGGACGAATTTTATTATTATGCGGATTAACATCAGAACCTGAATCATTATAAACAGTACCTTCAAAATGGTCTGATAATATTGTTTTAATAACATCAACACTTACCGGTTTTTCGGGATAAAAAGAGAACGGCAAATTGTCATTATCGGTATATTTCTGTTTTGACAGTTTATTTATTCCTGAAATATGTCTGTATATATTAACTGCTGAACCATTGTTTTCGGCATCTCCGTAAACTTCCCTGAAATTAAATATTTTTAGCGTATCATACCACATTCTCGATTGAGCGTATGTGATTAAATCATCAGATGAACAGAAATTAAAGGTATCATTCAAATTAACTTCTTGAATAGTGAAATAATTCGGAATTATTGCTGCTTGGTCATCGGGGATTCTTTGAGCAACCCATCTTTTACCTTTAACCACTGAAAGCATCCATGCTTCATTTTTATCAGCAATGGTGTAAGTTCGTCCGGAAGATTCATATCCGAATTCTTCGATTAATTTTCCGGCAATATTCACTGCATCTTGAGCATTTTTAGCCTGCTCGGCAATAATTCGCCTGAAATCGTATGCGATGCTGCCTTTTGCGGTATCTTCCTTTGATTTACAGGCATTTGAACAAATTATGACAGAATTTTCATTCAAATACGTATCGCCGAATTGTTCGCCCGTAACCTGAAATCGAATAACAGATAATGCCTCGGATGCTTGTTTAATTTTTTTCCCGTTATAAAGTGTTAAAGAATCACCTGTTTTAAATTTTCGTTTTGGAATCTTGAACCAATTTATCAGCATATCTCCGGTGTCATCTTCATTATGTCCTATTAAAACAGAACCGTCTGAACTTGCATTTTTACCAACCACTATAGTATAACAATTCAAATGTTCGGTATTCTGAGCAAAAAGAAAAAATACAGAAAAAAAAGAAAT
>DYOF01000155.1 GCA_020720665.1 Acetofilamentum sp.
GATATATCATTAAATTTATCTGATGTTTTTAATATGATTTTTAACATATCACAAAGATATTGGTACATTTCAGAATATGCGGGGAATCCTTACGTGGAATTTGGTAATGTTATGAGCCTGAGCGCAGGAGACGTTTTATTTGATTCTGATACGCTATTTATCAGGCAGTTATCTAAAGATAAGTCAATAATAGATTACTCAGATGAGCAACTACCGAGAACAGAGCGATTTATTTCTGAAAATTCATTTTATACAGATTTTAACAATAAATTTATAACATACGGTTTCCCAAGCTTGGACGAGGTTGAATACTCAGTAAAAGCGACAACGGATTTGCTTAATGTTATAAACCAAAATGCAGGATTCGAGCAAAAAAGTTTATTATTAACACACGTTTCAGATAATGTTAATTATAAAATCGAAGTTGATTTAAGCTTAATAGACGATACAACAGCCGTTTATAACTATGCTTTGAGCGTGCCATATTTGATTGAAAACGTATGGAACAATGGGCGGCCGTTTAATTCAGGGGTTGCGTACTCACAAAATTTAACATTTAACGATACAATAGGCGGCATTTTAGCAACGCAACAATTAGAAACTTTCTTCACAGACTATATTTTATCAGATTTTTTTAATAAGTTTGTACAGACTAAAATAGGTCAAGGCTATGTTAAGTCTGCAAAATTAGACGTTTTAAGCGGTAAAATCAGCTGGGAGCTAATTTATTATAATTTGTAATAAATTATTTGCAGGATGATGGCGGATGCGATATTTTGTTTTAATAAAATAAAAATTATCAGATATGAATAATTTTATCATAAAAAATAATCAAACGAAAGACAATCAGAGCTTTGGGTATTTTAACGATTTAACAACAGGATTGGTTAAATGTCTTCATAACGCTCTGCCTGTTTTTAGTTTTAATGCTGAAAATGCAACAACAGATATTTTGACTTTTAAAGCTAAAAAAATCAATAAATTTGGCGAAGTTTTAGAATCAATAGAATTAGACGAATTAGCAATAAAGTTAAATTTATCAGGAAATTATTACTACTATGATAAAAATATCATAACCGATTTATCTCTTGATTGCGGCCTTTGGTATCTTGAAATTACAAATATTAGTGCCACGTGGAACAGTCAAATTTTTGAAGTCTTGTCTGTTCCTGCTACCGTTTTTACTTTAACAGATAACGGAACAGATACGGAAGCGATTCAGGGGGTTAGTTATACTGTTAATTATTTGTTAAAAAGGGAAGATTTCTCGGTTTTCTCTGATGGTAGTTATAACATAACCCTAAATTTCGGCTCGGAATATTCAGAAACTTTTACGGGAAATTTACTAAGCGGCGGGACAGCAATTCTAACAGCATCGCACACGTGGATGAATTCAGGTTTGCAAACTGTTAGTTTTATAGGTGATGCAAACTTAAGCTTTCAGATTGATGTTCAACCAACTGTTGCGATAGAATTTGGAACAACATCACCTGCCGAAACGGTAAGTTATCAAATTTCGGCTACAAGGTTTTCCGTTATTAACATTATTTACTCAGATGGTGCAGTTGATAGTTATACAGGGGGGGGCTGCTCTGTTGCTGTTACAAAATCACATGTTTTCGATGATGCAGGCACGCATTACGCTTATTTAGCAGGCCAAAACACCGATTTAGAAATATTAAACCCGATTACAAATAACATTATAGGATTTAATTTTAACAGCATACAAAACGACGGGTTAAGAGGATTAGTAGTGAGTGCTGCTTCAATGTCAAATTTTGCTTACTGCACTGGAATGGCTGGAAAAGTGTATTCTCAAAACTATACAGGCACAGCCATCACGGAAGTAGACAATAGTAATTGCGTTCAAGTTCAAGGAGATGGAGGACCTACTTTGAAATGCACCAATTTAACATCACTTAAAACAGTAATACTTGGTGGTGGAGAATTTTCAGGAGGAATTAGAACGGTAGGAGTACGGTGTGCAGGGTGTACCAACCTTGAAACGGTTGATTTTGGCAATGTTAAATTAACCGATAAAGTAGTAGACTTCCAGAATTGTACTACTTTACACACTATTATAAATTCAAATGCAAATAACATTTATTCATATTATCGCTTACAAAATTGCACATCACTGTTAAATTTTGCATTCGGGACAGGGGTAAATACAGTAAATCATACAACAGCAATTGTAGACGGTTTTTACATAGCGTCAAACCTTTCAACATTCTCAGTTCCAACAAAATCATATTACCAAGCGTGGAGCTTTTGGCCAGTTAAAGTTCCAGTTTTAGATTTAACAAATTTTGAAAGCATATCTGGGCATCCTGATGCTGCATTAATTTTGATTAACAGTCCATTAACAACGCAAGTAATAAATGTTAATGGATTATTTAAAAAAATATTTATTTACACAAATTCAACATTAACAAACATAACATTTGCATCCGTATCACTTGAAAACGGCTGCACTTTCGATATAAAACAAAACGCATTAACTCAAAGCGTAGTAGATGCAGCCTTGCAATTAGCAGTAAATAGCAACGCCATAAACGGAATTTTTAACAGCTCAGGCGGCACGAACTCCGCCCCAAGCACCGCCGGATTGGTGAATGTTAGCACTTTGCAGGACAGAGGATGGACAGTTACAGTAAACTCTTAACTAAATCTTAACAAAATGATACGAGTAATTTATAACATTGAAGAAAAAAGGATTATAGACGTTGTTCAGGCTGATGGAACTGCTACGTATACACAGCATGCGATTATCCAAGACAGCGCAGAAAATTGCAAATTAGCATTGCAAGCGCTAGGCATAGATACGTCATTGATAGATGTTTACATGAATGGACTCTTAAGTTGACTGATGTATGTTATCAATAGCAAAGAATTATCAGATTTTATAGATGCACGAATAAAATTAAAATGCATAAAAGAAGTTGAAAAAATCGGATTTTTCACGAGGTTTGTAAGATGGTTTTTTTATTAAAATTTTAACAAATGGAATTATCAAAAGTTAAATACACGCTAAAAAACTTAACAGGGAGCGGCCTGTATTTCGGCACTGGAAACGAAATACAATTCTATGCAGAAAATGCACGGCCAAGTTTTTTCGGCCAAGTAAATGACAGTTTTTCAATTACGTATGACGGTCAAGAGCAAACAATTGCATCAAATTTTTACGATATTTATAGTATTATGCTTATTGCAAATGAAAGCTTTGCGGCAGATTTAGCCAAATTGCAAGCGGCTAAAAGCGTAACTATTAAGTATTTAAACGGGAATAAAGAACTCACAGCCGATACAACAAAAACAGATTTTATTACTATTATATTTAATAAAATCGAAAAAACAAATTTTCTAAAAGTTGAAATTCAATTCCGAGTTTTTGCATTTAATGTAGATTTTTCAATACCAGAAAATGAAAATTATCAGTTAATCATAAGCAATACGGATTATGTTAGCAAATTAAACATTCCTATTGATTCTGATTTTACTAGCATTTTTGGGCAGTCGGCTAGTTTTTACTCAGCATTCAGGCCTTTATCAGATGTCTCAGAATCAGAGTTCGACCAAGTTCAATCAGAATTTTTACAATTTGCATCAAGAGCTAGCAATAAATCAATTGTTAATATGCCGCTTTATTTAAACGAAGCTAATAAAAATTATGTTAAAAAATATTTTCCTCTTGCAAATTCAACTGTAATTGTTGATAAAACGCAAAATAAAATAAGCTTAGGCGCTGTTAGCATTTCTTCAACAACAAATAAAGCAACTGGGACAAATTTTTTATCACTCGTTTCAGGGCAAAAAATAATCCTAAATGCTGAAATTTACACTATTTTAACAATTGAATCAGATACTAGCGCTTTAATTCATGAAACTATTTTAGCTGATGATTCAGGCGACGGGGATACATATAAATATTATCGAATTTTAGAACAAAAAAATCCAGAAATTACGCAAATAACAACTGATTTATACGAAGTTAAGATTTCAGGAATTTATAAATCAAATATAAATTACTCATTATGATAGCATTAAATAATATTCTAGCAGCAATTCAGGGAAATATAGAGAGTGTTTTAGCGATAATGATAGCGGGAAGCGCTATCATTCAGCACACAGGCAACTTGAGCATAAAACGTAAGTTAAGCGACACAGATGTAACGCAAAACGACAAGATTAAGCAGCTATCAGATAAAATTGATTTGCAAAGCGAAAAAATATATCTTGTAGAAAAATACATAAAAAAGAGTGATTTCAGAATGCTCATAAGGCACGCAATCGAGTATGAAGTAAATCAGATAATTTTAACTTACGGCCTAGAAAATTCGTTTGCTTCGATGGCGGTTGAAGGGTCCCAAAGAGCGTCTGATTTTTTTATTAACATTTACGAGCACGGTTTACAAAACGTTGATAAAAAGATAATTGAGATAAACGCAATTACTATTTTGCGCTCGATTCGTTCGCAGTATAGCGGAAATACAAATATAAGCAAAGAACGTGCAAATTCAATAAAGAATGAAGTAGCTTATCCGATGTTGAAAGAGCTACTTATTGATATACAGAAATTTAAAGATAATCGCTATAATGGCAGTACTGAAAAAGAATACATCAAGTGTGCTGTTAGCTTTGTGTCAAATTTTATCGTAAAAAGTTTGG
>DYOF01000023.1 GCA_020720665.1 Acetofilamentum sp.
TTGCAAATGAACTGAATGAAACAATATCATGACCAAAGAAATTAATGCCTTAAAGTATGTACCCTGCATCTGACAGGTGTTTTTGGGAACAGTTTTTTTATGTCCATTTTGTCCCTATAAATGCTATCAGGGGCAATATAGGGAAAAAATAATTAAAATATTAACAAACTAAACGAAAATAAATAAATAATTTTAAGGCTAAAACATTGATTTTATAACTATTAGAAATTAAAAGAGATGATAAGAAATTTACATTACTTTCCGATACAGAAATTGGCAAAAATATTTCTTAAAACCTCATCGGATGTGTATTCTCCGGTTATTTCTCCTATAAAATTTAATACTTCGCGTATATCTTGGGCTAAAAATTCAACCGTAATTCCTTGGTTTAATCCGTTTTGGACTCGCTTGATTGATTCTTGCGATTTATTAAGAAGTTCAAAATGTCTGATATTCGTAATTATTGTATCTGAAAGAGATGCTGTTTTGTAGATGACTGATTTTAAAAGCGTTTCGAGTAATTCGCTAATGTTTTGCTTGTTCTTTGCTGAAATTTTTACAGTTATAACGGAATTACACGTGTTAATTTTGATTGCTGAAGGATGCTCTTCTTTATCAATTTTGTTGATGATATGGATAAATTTTTTATCAGGCTTATTCTTTTTAAGTTCTTCAATTTTTTTGCATGCATTTACATCGTTTACATCACTTATATACAGAATAATTTCGGCATTATTTATTTTTTGCATGGTGCGTTGAATACCCAATTTTTCTAATGTGTTTTCGGTGTGGCGTATTCCGGCAGTATCAATAAAACGAAATAAAATACCGTTTAACGAAATAGTATCTTCAACGGCATCTCTGGTTGTTCCTGCAATATCTGAAACAATTGCTTTATCTTCATTTAATAATACATTGAGCAGAGTTGATTTTCCGGCATTCGGTTCTCCGACAATAGCCACCGGAATCCCTTTTTTAATAACATTACCCAAATTAAATGAGTGCAGCAATTCAGAAATTTTTTGATTAATATTTTTAATGAGCTGTTTTAATTTTTTACGGTCTGCAAATTCTACGTCTTCTTCACTAAAATCTAATTCTAATTCAACTAAAGAAATAAAATTTAACAATTCGGCTCTTAAATTTTTTAAATCGGAAGTAAAGCCTCCTCTCATTTGTTGTAAGGCAATTTTATGAGAAGCTTCTGACTCGGATGCAATTAAATCAGCAACGGCTTCGGCTTGTGAAAGGTCTAATTTTCCGTTTAAAAAAGCCCTTTGAGTAAATTCACCCGGGTTTGCCGTCCGTGCTCCGTTTTGAATTAACAAATTCAGTATTTTTTCTTGAATATATGTTGAGCCGTGACAAGAAATTTCAATACTGTCTTCCCCGGTATATGAGCGAGGGGCTTTAAAAATTGAAACTAAAACTTCATCAATAATTGCTTGCTTATCATTAATTGTTCCGAAGTGAATGCTGTATGGTTTTTGAAGGATTAGTTTTTTGTTTTTTTTTCCGACAAATATTTTATCCGTAATTTGAATTGCATTAATACCTGATACACGTATAACGGAAACAGCACCACTACCCGGCGGTGTTGCAATTGCAGCTATGGTATCATCCAAAAGCACTAATTTATTTTGATAATATTTCATTTACTCGAAGCAATTCTTTTCCGATATCTCTTTTCCCTTTTATTGTTTTATTGAAAGGGATATGAACAACCTCATGATTGGTATATCCAATCATGATGCTTCTTTGATTATCCATAAGTGCATCAACGGCTTCTACGCCCATTCGGCTGGCTAAGTATCTGTCAAAAGCCGTTGGAGAACCGCCTCTTTGTATGTGCCCGAGAACATTAACTCTGACTCCGTGTTCTTTGTATTTTTTTCCGAAGTTTTTGGCTAATTCGGCAGCTCCTCCGAGATTATTTCCTTCGGCAACAATTATAATGTTTGATGTTTTTTTTGTATGAGATAAAAATGCTTCCAGTTTTTCTTCTTGTCCGGGTATTTCAGGAATTAAAACCATTTCGGCACCGGTTGCAATTCCGGCTTTTAGAGCAATAAACCCGGCATCTCTGCCCATTACTTCAATAAAAAATGTTCTGTCGTGAGAATGTGCGGTGTCTTTAATTCGGTCAATGGCTTCCGTAACTGTATTTAATGCGGTGTCAAAGCCGATGGTGTAATCGGTTCCGAACATATCATTATCAATTGTACCCGGCACACCTACAAATGGGATATCAAATTCTTGGGAAAAAATACCGGCTCCTTTAAAACTCCCGTCTCCGCCGATGATAATTACCGCATCAATTTTAAATTTCTTCAAGTTTTCGTAAGCTTTTTTTCTTCCTTCCGGTGTTTTAAATTCTTCACTTCTTGCTGTTCTTAAAATGGTTCCGCCCCGTTGAATAATATCTCTTACGGATTCTGATTTCAGAGGAAAAAAATCGCCCTCAATCATTCCTTGATAACCTCGTTTGATTCCGAAAACTTCTAAATTATAATTTAAGCCTGTTCTTACAACTGCTCTGATAGCTCCGTTCATTCCGGGCGAATCTCCGCCGGAAGTTAAAACGGCAATTTTTTCAATTTTTTTCATTTTCTCTTATTCGCTTGTCATTATAAATAACGGATTCATTTCAAAACTTTTATAGTGCGGTCTTAAGCGTTCCGTATCGTAATATTTTTTTATATTAACTAATTTTGAACCGCTGGTAACAACATCAATGGGAACGTTGTCATATCGTCCGTTTTTCAACACAACTAATCGTCCGTGTACACCTTTCAGAATTAAATCAAGAGCTAAATTACCGTATGCCATCGGAACAATTGAATCAACGGCATCCGGGTCTCCGCCTCTGACTAAGTACCCAAGTTTTTGGTTAATTACATTAACACGTTTATTATTGTTAAATTTCGGAGATAGTTCCTTTAATTTTTCAGAAACAAGTTCGCCGATTCCGCCTAATTTAGCATGCCCGTATTGATCTTTTTCAGCATCTTTAAAAACCATATCACCTCCGTTAAACATTGCACCTTCTGAAACCAGAACAACTGAATATTTACTGGGATTTTTTGACCGGTCTTCTACCATTAATTGTGTCAATTTTTCAATTTCAAATTGATATTCCGGAATAACGCAACGATTTGCCGAACCTGCCATTGTGGGAAGCATTGCCGTATAGCCGGCGTATCTGCCGAAAACCTCTAATACTAAAAATCGTTCGTGTGAACCTGCGGATGTTCTCAGGGTATTTGTCATGTTAATTGTTCGGGTTATGCACGTACTGAAACCGATACAATAATCTGTTCCGGGAACATCATTATCCATCGTTTTCGGTATAGCAACAACTTTAAAACCTTCTCTGTATAAACGAACTCCGTAACTTAAGGTATCATCGCCGCCTATAGGAATCAAATAATCTATTCCTAAATAATTCAAATTACTTATTACAACTTCTGTTAAATCATTAATTTCCTCGGTATATTTATTTTTGAGATGTTGAGGTACATTGACTTTGGGTAAATGACTCGGACGGGTTCTTGAACTGTGTAAAAATGTGCCTCCGGTGCGTCCGGCTCGGTTAACGATATTTTCTGTTAATTCTAAGTAATTATCACTGTTATCAGCTTCTTTATCTTGAATCATTTCCAGAATCCCTGCCCAGCCTCTTCGAAGTCCGATTACTTTATAACCTTCTCTGATTGCTCGTATTGTGATTGCTCGTATTGCAGGATTCAGTCCGGGTACATCTCCGCCACCTGTTAAAATTGCTATTGTTCCTTGGTGTGTTGTTGACATATTTTATTATATTTGGTTTGCAAAAATAGAATTTGTTTTTATTCTGTTATTCTGAGTCCGGGTTTTTTTCAGTATATTTTAACGAAATATCTTTGATGTGTGCATGTTTACTTTTAGTTTGTATATTGTGGTCGAGCACATATCCGGAAATTGATTTCAATATTTTTTCATTATCGGTTATTATATTTACAGTATAGAGTTCAAACTTTCCGTCTTTTACCATTGAACCGGCTGTATTTAAATCCTTAGTGCCGTCAGAATAATTTGCAATAAGGGTCATTTTTTGATTTACGGATTGATCATCGGGGAAAAGTTTAATATTTGCAGACAAAGAATATTCCCCGTGTTTTTCTGTTTCTATTTTAAAAGCAATAGGGTTTTTCTTTCCGTCTTCAGGAAGTTGCCATTCATTTTTAAGTTGCCATAGGTTGCTTGTATCTTTTTTATTGTCCCCTTCTTTTCTTTCATTTTCAATATCGGTACTTACTTTTTTTTGTATGGTTTGATTTAAATGTTTGAAATATGAAATAAGAGAGTCATAAATTTCAACATACTCATCGGAATGATAAGTATAGTAGTTGATAGTGTGTTCAAAATCAGTTCTTGAAACATTATGTTTTTTAAAAATAAAATTATACAAACTCACAGAATCTCTATGGTTTTGGTTAATATCAAGGTGTAATGTGCTTATAGTCCCTTCTGCAAGGTGAATATCAATTAAAATCTTCAGAAATTTGTCTTTTTTTATCGTGTCTCTTTTTTTTACATTACTAATTTCGTTGCAGGCAAAAGCAAAAATTATGACACTCAGAATAAAGGGAATACTAATTTTCATTGTAAGAATATATTGTTTAACAAATCTTCAAAATTAATATTATTCTATCGGTTATTTCAACTATAAAAGTTAAAATAGTGTAAATATTAAAAAAAGAAGTGGTATTTGTTTTAAAACATCTTCTGTAACAGAACTTTAACAAAATTTTTAACCTAATAATATTTCAAGTATTTGAACGGCAGCTTCAGCTACGGAAGTTCCCGGTCCGAATATTCCGACAACACCTGCATCGTAAAGAAATTGGTAATCCTGACGCGGAATTACACCTCCGCAAATTACCATTATATCGTCTCTTCCAAGTTTTTTCAACTCTTCGATGACTTTTGGAACAAGGGTTTTATGCCCGGCAGCCAAACTGGATACACCTAAAATATGAACATCGTTTTCTACGGCTTGTTTTGCAGCTTCAGCAGGGGTTTGAAACAGTGGTCCGATGTCAACATCAAAACCGATATCTGCATACCCGGTTGCAACAACTTTTGCACCTCTGTCATGACCGTCTTGCCCCATTTTTGCTATCATAATGCGAGGTCTTCTTCCTTCTTGTTCGGCAAATTTATTTGCCAATACTTTTGCTTTTTCAAAACTCATGGCGTTTTTTGATTCTGATGAATATATGCCTGAAACAGAGCGAATAACAGCTTTGTATCTTCCGGTAACTTTTTCAATAGCGTAAGAAATTTCACCTAAGCTGGCTCTTTTTTGTGCAGCAATAACTGATAATTCTAATAAATTTCCTTTTCCGGTTTTCATTGATTCGGTAATAGCGTTTAAAGCATTAGTTACGTCATCGTTGTTTCGTTCTGATTTTAATTTTTTTAACCGTTCGATTTGTGCATTTCGTACTGTTGTATTGTCTATTTCTAAGATATCTATAGGATCTTCTTTTTCTAATTTATATTTATTTACACCGACTATAATATCTTTTCCGCAGTCAATTTTTGCTTGTTTACGAGCAGCCGCTTCTTCAATTCTCATTTTAGGAATACCTGTTTCGATAGCTTTTGCCATGCCTCCCAGTTTTTCAACTTCTTCAATTAAAATCCAAGCTTTATGAGCAATTTCATGAGTTAATTTTTCAACATAGTATGAGCCTCCCCATGGATCAACTGTTTTTGTTATTCCTGTTTCTTCTTGCAAATAAATTTGAGTATTGCGAGCGATTGCGGCTGAGAAATCGGTGGGTAATGCAATTGCTTCATCTAATGCGTTAGTATGAAGTGACTGTGTATGTCCTAATGCTGCTGCTGTTGCTTCAATGCATGTGCGGGCAATATTGTTGTAGGGATCTTGTTCTGTTAAACTCCAGCCGGATGTTTGGCAATGAGTTCTCAGTGCCATAGATTTAGGATTTTTAGGATTGAATTGTTTTACAATTTTAGCCCATAAAAGCCGAGCGGCTCGCATTTTTGCAATTTCTGTAAAATGGTTCATGCCTATTGCCCAAAAAAATGATAAACGAGGGGCAAACGAATCGATATCAATACCGGCTTTAAGTCCGGTTCTCAGATATTCCAAACCGTCGGCTAATGTATATGCTAATTCAATATCTGCCGTAGCTCCGGCTTCTTGCATGTGGTAGCCTGAAATACTTATTGAATTGAATTTCGGCATATATTTCGAAGTATATTCAAAAATATCTGCAATAATTCTCATGGAGGGTTGAGGCGGATAGATGTATGTATTTCGAACCATGAATTCTTTCAAAATATCATTTTGAATTGTTCCTGTTAATTCTTCTAATTTAACTCCTTGTTCCAAACCCGCAGTGATATAAAATGCTAAAATTGGTAATACGGCACCGTTCATGGTCATTGATACAGACATTTTATTTAAAGGGATATCGTCAAATAGCAGTTTCATATCCAAAATAGAGTCAATTGCAACACCGGCTTTTCCGACATCACCTTCTACGCGTTCATGGTCAGAGTCATATCCGCGATGTGTGGCTAAATCAAAAGCAACAGATAAACCTTTTTGTCCTGCGGCTAAATTTCGTTTATAAAAAGCATTAGATTCTTCTGCCGTTGAAAAACCGGCATACTGCCTGATTGTCCATGGTCTGCTGACATACATTGTTGAATAAGGACCTCGGAGATATGGCGGAATGCCTGCAACATAATTCAAATGACTTATGCCGATCATGTCTTTTTCTGTGTAAAAAGAGCTTAATTCGATTTGTTCGGGAGTTATGAATGTTTCTTTTTCCGGCACAGGATTATTTTTGGAAGTTTTTCCGGATGTTATATCAATTTTTGAAAAATCGGGTTTCATAATTTGACCTACTTACAGTAATATTAAATTGCCTGCAAAGTAATAAATTTTTAGTATTTAAACAGGTAATTTTTATCATTTATTCAGCAAAAAAACTGATACGAAACATGTAACGGCTTTTGATATTTTCAAACAAGTTAAACTGATGATTGCTAAACTCCCGCTTCTTTCAATTTTTCAGAATTTTCGGCAATTTGTAATTTATCAATAATTTCGGTTAATTCACCGTCAACAATGTTTTGCAGATTATATAGTGTTAATTTTATTCGATGGTCGGTTACACGCCCTTGAGGATAATTATAGGTTCTGATTTTTGCAGAGCGATCACCGGAAGACACCATTGTTTTTCGTTTTAAAGAAATTCCGTCTAAATATTTTTGATATTCTAAATTATAAAGCCTTGTCTTTAATTCCTTCATCGCTTTTTTCAGATTTTTAATTTGCGACTTTTCATCCTGGCAAGTTACAACCAAACCGGAGGGAAGGTGTGTCAAACGAATGGCTGAATAGGTTGTATTTACAGATTGCCCGCCCGGACCGGAAGAACAATAAGTATCTTTACGAATATCTGATTCGTTAATTTCAACATCAATATCTTCTGCTTCCGGAAGAACCGCAACCGTTGCTGCAGAAGTATGCACACGCCCTTGAGTTTCGGTTTCGGGAACTCTTTGAACGCGGTGTACTCCTGATTCATATTTCATTATGCCGTAAACACCGTCTCCGATTACTTCAAAAACAATTTCTTTATAACCGCCTTGTGAGCCTTCGGTAATGTTATTAATGTCAATTTTCCAACCCTTTGTTTCACAAAATTTTGAATACATCCTGAACAAATCTCCTGCAAAAATGCCTGCTTCATCTCCTCCGGTTCCGGCTCTTACTTCAACAATTGCATTTTTATCATCTTCAGGATCTTTGGGAAGCAGCAGAATTTTGATTTCTTCTTCCAAAACATCTCTTTTCTGAATTAAATCATCTATTTCATCTTTTGCCATTTGTCTCATTTCCGGATCATTTTCAACAGCTAAAAGTTCTTTCGATGACTGTATATTTTGAACAATGTTTTTATAGTTTTTATATGCTGTAGTAATAGGCTCAAGTGATTTATATTCTTTATTGAGTTTAATGAATTTTTCGCGGTCTGTTATAATTGTAGGTTCAGAAAGATTTTTTTCAACTTGCTCAAAACGTTCGTTTACACCTTTCAATTTATCCAGTATCATATTTGTACTCATATCTTCTTTATTTTGATTTGCAAAGCTAAAAAATAATAAATTTAAAAAATAATATATCAAGCATATTTCATAAATTAATAGAATTACTATTTTTGCATAATTAATTTAACCAATAAAAAATAGAAAAATGAGATTCGGAAAATCATCAAACCCAATTTTATCAGAAAAACGTTTTGAAAGTATGCACGCTTTTACAAATGTTTCATCCGAGCCAATGACACTGAACGGAACACTTAATAAAACATTAATCCTGTTCGGTGCTTTATTAATCAGCGGCGTTTTTGCATGGAATTTAACAAAAGCCGGAAATATTATTAACCCTATGATACTTATTATAGGAGGAGCAATAGGCGGTTTAATTTTTGCTGTTATTACGGCAATGAAACCGGAAAAATCATCAATAACAGCACCTATTTATGCCTTATTTGAGGGTTTATTCGTAGGTTCAATATCTGCAATGTATGATTCCTTCCTTGACGGAATTGTTATGCAAGCGATAGGATTAACCCTGTCAATACTTCTTGTTATGCTTTTATTATACCGTTCAGGACTAATTAAAGCTACCCCTAAATTTAAAAAGGGTCTTCTTATTGCTACCGGCGGAGTAGTTGTATTTTATGCTTTAAATTTTATAGCAAGTTTATTCGG
Organism: Acetofilamentum sp.; assembly: GCA_020720665.1. GTDB lineage: Bacteria > Bacteroidota > Bacteroidia > Bacteroidales > JAADGE01 > JAADGE01. The sequence goes on from DYOF01000023.1 coordinate 8,806, forward strand.
CGGAGGCATTTCATTAGCTAATTTAGGTGCTTTGGGTATCGGCATATCTTTAGTAATTGTTGTAATCGCTGCAATGAATTTAATTCTTGATTTTGATATGATTGAAAACGGTATTCGTTCAGGTCAGCCGAAATTTATGGAATGGTTTGCCGGCTTTGGACTTATGGTTACCTTAATTTGGTTATATATTGAAATTTTAAGACTTTTAGCTTTATTAGCCGGAAGAGACTAAAATTAAGTTTAATGGGAAGAAACCGGTTAAATTATATTATTTTAATTGTAATTGTACTTACATTTGGGTTTAGTTGTAAAAATGCTGAATCAAAACAAATACAATATGATGATAAAACAGAAATTCAGCGAGATAGGGTTGTAAATTATGCCAAACAACAAATCGGAGTAAAATATACGTATGCCGGAAATTCACCAAAAACCGGATTTGATTGTTCAGGATTTACAAAATATGTTTTTTCTGAGTTCGGTTATGACGTTCCGAGAAGATCAATTGATTACGAATCTGCAGGTGAGAAAGTATCATTAAATGATTGCAAAAAAGGAGATGTGCTTTTATTTACAGGCAGCGATAAACGTAAGCGAACAACCGGACACGTAGGAATCGTTGTATCAAATACAAACGGAAACATTTCATTTGTTCACGCATCAACATCACGAGGAGTTGTAATTTCTGATATGAAAGTTTCATATTATAGTGAGCGAATTTTGGGTGCCAGGCGCATCATTAAATAAATTAGTAAGTTGGAAAAACAAATGAAAAACCTAAAAATAATTGATCCGTCAAGTTTTAAATGGGGAAAAAAGAGGATTTTAATAGCAGAAGATGAGATGTTAAATTATTTATATCTTGAAGAAGCCCTGAGAGAAACTGAAATTATGATTATTTGGTGTAAAAACGGCTTAGAAGCAATTGACAAAATTGTGAAAAAAAAACAAAAGTTTGATGTCGTACTGATGGATATTAAAATGCCCAAAATGAACGGTTATGAAGCAACAAAACAAATAAAAACCTTCAATTCTGCAATTCCTGTAATAATCCAAACCGCATTTGCAATGCCCGATGAAAGAGAAAAAGGTTTTAATGTAGGAGGTGACGAATATTTAGAAAAACCGATTCGGCAAAACACTTTACTTACAATTCTTGAAAAATATATAAAATAAAAACCATGTTTGAAAATTTAATGTCGCAAATGCAAGAACAAGCAGAAGAAATTAAAAAAAAGCTTGAAGAAACTATTGTAGAAGCAGAAGTTGAGAACGGCCTGATTAAACTTAAAGCAAACGGAAATAAAAGAATACTGAGTATTGAACTCTCATACGAAATACTAAACGACAAAGAAGCAATTGAAGATTTACTTATTGTCGGAATAAATAAAGTACTTGAAAAAGCCGAAAAAATTGCGGAAACAGAAACAGGAAGCATGGCAAAAGGAATGTTCCCCGATTTAGGAAATCTGTTCGGAAAATAAATTATCATTATAAAAAAATACAGATGAACACTATAAAACCAAGTTTACTGATTTCAATTTTTATATTGATTTCAAATTTTATATTCGCACAGTACCCCGAAGAAGGTTCAAAAGGCTATACATTTACTGAAGAATTCAGAATTCCGGTAACAAGTGTTAAAAATCAATATCGTTCCGGTACATGTTGGAGTTTTTCAGGCTTATCATTTTTAGAAGCTGAATTATTACGTATGGGTAAAGAAGAAATTGATTTTTCTGAAATGTTTGTTGTAAATCATTGCTACAGAGATAAAGCCGACCGTTATGTCAGAATGCAAGGAAATCTTAATTTCGGAGGCGGGGGAGCTTTCCATGATGTAATATATGTTTTAAAAAATTACGGACTTGTTCCCGAAACTGAATATCCCGGTTTAAATTACGGAACGGACAAACATATTCACGGAGAAATGGATGAAGTTCTTACAAAATTTATAAAAGGGGTTTCTGAAAATAAAAACAAAGAAATCTCTCCGGCATGGAAAGCTGCATTTATAGGCATAATCGATTCATATTTAGGAAAACTTCCTTCTGAAATTAAGTATAAGGACAGAACATATACCCCTGAAAGTTTTGCAAAAGAATATTTAGGTTTAAACCCCGATGATTATATTGAAATAACAAGCTTCTCCCATCATCCGTTTTATTCTTCTTTTATTCTTGAAGTTCCGGATAATTGGTTATGGGGAAGTGTTTACAATTTACCCTTAAAAGAAATGGAAACGGTAATTGATAATGCATTAAGTATGGGCTTTACAGTAGCTTGGGCTGCAGACGTAAGCCATTTAGGGTTTTCTTATAATAAAGGTATAGCTTTAATTCCGGAAACAGACATTCAAAACATGGATGGTTTAGAAAAAGCTAAATGGGAAAAATTGTCAGAAACTGAGCGAAAAAAGCAAATTTATGAACTTAATTCTGTAGTAAAAGAAAAAACGATAACACAAGAAATAAGACAAGTTGCATTTGATAATCAAACAACTACGGACGATCACGGGATGTTAATCGTAGGTAAAGCAAAAGACCAATTCGGAAATCCGTATTATATAATAAAAAATTCATGGGGTATAGGAGGTAATTTAAACGGTTATTTTTATGCATCTAAATCGTTTGTTTTAATGCAAGCAACGAATATAATGGTAAACAAAGCATCCGTACCGAAAGAAATAAGAAAAAAATTAGGCGTATAATTAAATAGTTTTAAGCCCTTTAAAAATATAAAACAAAGGGCTTTTTAATTCAAACTCATAATGAAAATAAAAGCAGGTATCGGTTATGATGTGCACAAATTGGTTGAAGGCAGAGATTTAATAATCGGCGGTATTAAAGTTCCCAATGCGAAAGGAAGCCTCGGACATTCAGACGGAGATGTATTAATACACTCCATTTGTGATGCACTGCTCGGTGCAGCGAATTTAAGAGATATCGGATTTCAATTTCCTGATACTTCAGCAGAATATAAAGGAATTGACAGCAAACTCTTATTAAAAAAAGTGCTTCATTTAATAAGAGAAAAAGGGTTTGAAATTTCTAATATTGACTCAACAATTGTGTTACAAAAACCAAAAATTTCAGATTTTATTCCTTTAATGAAAAATGCCTTAGCTGAAACGATGAATATTTCTGTTGAAGATATCTCAATAAAAGCAACAACAACCGAAAAATTAGGTTTTACAGGAAAAGAAAAGGGAATTGCCGCATATGCTGTTGCTTTAATTATAAATCAAAACGCAGTCTGATCATTTTCTAAAAATTTCTTTTTTCAAATTATTGAAAGCATCAAATGCAAAACGATTTGAAATTACAATCGTCAGAACAACACTTATAACGGTTGAAGCAAAAATTGTAACCAATACCATTATTTGATACTTCACGGCAACATTCGGATTACTGCCGCCTAAAATCTGACCCGTCATCATTCCGGGCAATGAAATTAAACCCATAATAGCAGTAGTTGCAATTAAAGGATTAAATGCAACTTTTAAAGCCTCTTTCATAAACGGTTGAAGAGCCTCATTTCTATTCGCTCCGTTTGCTAAAAACCAACGATATAAGTTTTCTTCTTCTTGAATTCTTTTATAAAACGAATCTAAGGCAATAATTATATTCTTAATCGTATTTCCCATCAGCATTCCTGAAATCGGTATAAAATATCGGGCATCAAATATATCATTCAATTTAACTACATATCCTAAAAAATAAACATCAGAAACTGCTATGCTAAAAATACCCGAAATTAAAACCGGAAAAAAGAAAGATTTATATTTTAAATTACTTCGCTTAATAATGGTATATGTAGCAATAATTGACATGATTATAACCCAGCCGATATTTACAATGACATTGTTTAATATAAAAATATATTCTAAATATAATCCGACCAAGAGCAACTGAACTGTCATTCTTATTATAGCCCATATTGTATCTGTAACCAAACCTGTTTTATAATACCATAAAGCCCAAATAGGTATCAACATTAAGGCATAACCCGCAAATAATTTAAAATAATTTATATCAATAACATTTTCCATAATCTTATAATGAAATCATCTTATCCGAACGTTTTATCCAGTATTCATCATGCGTAGCTGCTATAATGGTAACATCTGGTTTTCGAAACATAACATCAATAATTTTCTTTTTAATTTGTTCATCAAGAGCAGAGGTAGGTTCATCAATAAGCAATAAAGGCTTTTTTAATAATAAACATCCTGCTAAAAGGATTCGCTGTTTTTGACCGCCGGAAATTTCATTAATCTTTTTATTAAGGATGGATTCTGAAAGTTCAAATTCATTTAATAAATTTTTTATTTCAGATTCATCAGGTGTATTTACTTTGTTAACAGAAAGTTGAAAAGGAAAATTAATAAGTTCATATGCCGTTTTTAAATTTAAAGAAAAATTTTGCGGAAGCCATGCTATTTGTTTACGAATTTCTTTTATGTTTCTCGAATTTAGAGGCATTCCGAAAATTTTAACATCACCGGAATAATCCGGAATAAACCCCGCAATTAAATTCAAAAGTGAAGATTTTCCTTTCCCTGACTTCCCTGTTAAAGCAATTTTCTCTCCTGTAAACACTTGTACAGATAAATCCTTAAACACAATTTCTTCTTTAAATTTAATATTCAATCCTCTTATATCAATCATTTTTAACATAAAAATAAAAAACATATTGAAATTAATATACAATTTAAAAATTTTATTAAAATTTTAATGCAAAATACTTTGCATGCATAATAATTTTTTGTAAATTTGCAATGCATGCATAACAAAATGATTTATGAGATTAAAAGATACAGTAGATTTTCACATCAAAGGAACATGGCATACACTAACAAAAATGTATAATCGAATGGCTGCGGCACACAATACCTCTCAAACCGTAGCCTACATACTTGTTAATATTGAAAGAGAAGGAATACCTGCTACTCAAATTGCAGCACGCTTAGGAATGGAGCCGACCAGTTTAAGCCGTGTTCTAAAAAAAATGGAAGACCAAAATTTAATTTACAAAAGAGTTGACGAACAAGACAAACGTGTCATGAAAATATTTCTCACAAATGAAGGTGTTGATAAACGCAAATTTGTTAAAGAAATTTTAATTGATTTTAATACAAAAATTATAGAAAAAATCTCCCGGTCGGATTTGAAAATTTTTTATAAAGTCATAAATAAAATTAATGACTTGGCTTTTCAAGAAAATCCGTCAAATACTAAATAATTAACACACTTAATTTTTAATAGCTATGGCAAGAAGAATAAAAAAAGTGGCAGTGCTCGGCTCCGGGGTAATGGGTTCCGGAATTGCATGTCATTTTGCAAATGTCGGTCTTGAAGTTTTATTAATTGATATTGTTCCTCGAGAGTTGAATGATATTGAAAAAGCTAAAGGATTGACTCTCGAGAACAAACAAGTTCGAAATCGTATTGTTAATGATGCCCTTAATGCAGCTTTAAAATCAAAACCGTCTCCTATTTACAAACAAGAATTTGCAAAACGAATAGTAACCGGAAATTTTGATGATAATTTAAAAGATATTGCTGACTGTGATTGGGTTATAGAGGTGGTTATCGAACGGTTAGATATTAAACAGCAAGTTTTTGCTAATGTCGAAAAATTCAGAAAAAAAGGTACATTGATTACTTCCAATACTTCCGGAATTTCAATTGAAAAAATGATTGAAGGAAGAAGTGATGATTTCCAAAAACATTTTTGCGGAACGCACTTTTTTAATCCGCCGAGGTATCTTAAATTATTTGAAATTATACCTTCAACTAAAACTGCCCCCGAAGTATTAGCCTTTTTAGGTGATTATGCCGGAAGATTTTTAGGAAAAACTACTGTTCATGCGAAAGATACTCCCGCTTTTATTGCAAATCGTATCGGTACATTTTCAATTATGTATTTGTTTAATAATGTAAAAAAATACGGATTAAACATATCAGAAATAGATAAACTTACCGGACCTGTCATCGGTCGTGCAAAATCTGCAACTTTCCGTACAGCTGATGTTGTCGGTTTGGATACTTTAATTCATGTTGCAAACGGAATAAAAGAAAGCACTCATGACGAAGGAAACGAGTTTTTCAAAATACCCGATTACCTTCAAAAAATGTTGGATAATAATTGGTTAGGCTCCAAAACTAAAAAGGGGTTTTCAACTAAGGTTATGGTTGACGGCAAACCTACTTTTCCTACGCTCGATTTTGAAACAATGGAATATACGCTTGACCCCTATCCTAAATTAAAAGCATTAGAAAAAACAAAAGCAGAAGAAAATATCGGAAAACGAATAAAAATATTAATGTCCGATAAAGAAAAAGCAGGAGAATTTATGCGCGACAGCTTCTATGCATTGTTTTGGTATGCCTCAAACAGAATTCCGGAAATAACAGATGCCGTTTATAAAGTTGATGATGCTTTAAATGCCGGTTTCGGATGGAAATTAGGACCATTTTCTTCTTGGGACGCTGTAGGTGTTGAAGACACTGTAAAATTAATGGAAGAAAACGGAAGAAAACCTGCCCAATGGATTTATGAAATGTTGGCAGCCGGTGTTAAATCTTTTTATAAAGTCGAAAACGGAAAGAAATATTATTATGATATTCCTTCAAAATCATACAAAATAATTCCCGGAACCGAAGATGTTATTTCATTAGAAGCATTACGTGATACAAACGTTTTATATACAAATGAAGAAGCAACCGTGTTTGATATCGGCGATGGTGTTTTAAACGTTGAATTTCATTCAAAAATGAACGTAATAGGCGCCGGAACATTACAAGCTTTAAACAAAGCAATTGATTTAGCAGAAGCTGATTATAAAGCTGTTATCGTTTCAAACGAAGCAGATCATTTTTCAGCAGGAGCTAATGTAGGTATGATTTTTATGATGGCTGTTGAACAAGAATGGGACGAGTTAAATTATGCTGTTCAAATGTTCCAAAACACAATGATGAGACTTCGTTATTCAGCAATTCCTGTAATTGCTTGCCCTCATGGTATGGCACTCGGGGGCGGATGCGAATTATCAATGCACTCTGATAAAGTGATTGCCCATGCAGAAACCTATATGGGATTAGTTGAATTTGGTGTCGGCGTAATACCCGGCGGCGGCGGAACAAAAGAGTTCGCCTTACGTTTAGGTGATGAATTAAAAGACGGAGATATTCGAAATAATGCATACTTAAACCGCTATCTGACCATCGGACAAGCAAAAGTATCTACTTCTGCTTATGAAGCTTTTGATTTAGGATATTTGCGTGAAGGTATTGATGAAGTTATTGTAAGTTCAGTTGATCAGCTTCCATATGCTAAAAAGGCGGCTTTGCAAATGGTTGAAAAAGGATATTCTCAACCTGCACCGCGAAATAATGTAAAAGTTTTAGGTAAAGAAGTTCATGGAATGTATCTTGTCGGTGCCGATAGTTTTACAGCCGGAGGATATATGAGCGAACATGACAAACTTATTGCAGAAAAACTGGGATTTGTTTTGGCCGGTGGAGATATTTCTCAAGCCATGTCGGAAGTTTCTGAAAAATACTTATTAGATCTTGAACGAAAGGCATTTATTGAATTGTGTATGCAAAAGAAAACACTTGAAAGAATGCAAAGTTTAATATCAAAAGGTAAAATTTTAAGAAACTAATTAAATGTAATCATAAAATTACGCTGTTAAAAAAGCGATAATCAAATTTAAAATAAAAAAATATGGAAGCATATATAGTCGGCGGATACAGATCAGCAGTCGCAAAAGCACCAAAAGGAGGGTTTCGTTTTACTCGTCCGGATGATATTGCAGTTGCTGTCATAAAACATTTAATGAATGATTTTCCGCAAATAGAAAAATCAAAAATTGACGATATTGTCGTAGGTAATGCATTCCCCGAGGCTGAAAGCGGCTTAAATATGGGCAGAATGATAGCTTTAATGAGTATGGACTCCGTTGAAGTTCCGGGTTCAACCATAAACCGTTATTGTGCATCGGGTTTAGAATCAATCGCAATAGCAAGCGCAAAAATTAAAGCCGGAATGGCTGATATGATTATAGCGGGCGGTGCGGAAACTATGTCAATGATAGCTATGGGAGGTTGGAGAAGTCTTCCCAACTCTACGGTTGCTAAATCACACCCTGATTGGTGGCACGGAATGGGCTTAACAGCAGAGGCCGTTGTTAAAGAATATAACATTTCAAGAGAAGAACAAGATGAATTTGCTCTTAAATCGCACAACAAAGCTTTAAAAGCTCAAAGTGAAGGAAAATTTACTCAACAAATTGTTCCTGTTGAAGTTGTTGAAGATTACTTCGAAGACGGAAAAAAATTAAGTCGAAAATACACCGTTTCGGCTGACGAAGGTCCGAGAAAATCAAATATTGAAGGTTTAGCCGGTTTAAAAGGTGTTTTCAAACAAGACGGTACCGTTACCGCAGGAAATTCATCCCAAATGTCTGACGGAGCAGCGTTTTTATTAGTTGTATCCGAAAAAATGTTAAAACAATATAATTTAACTCCGATTGCACGACTTGTTGATTATCAGGTAGCAGGTGTTGAACCCTATAAAATGGGTATCGGTCCGATTGCTGCAATTCCTAAGGTTTTAAAACACGCCGGCATGAATTTGAATCAAATTGAACTATTTGAATTGAATGAAGCATTTGCATCTCAATCAGTTGCGGTAATTAAAGAGTTAAATTTAAATCCTGAAATTATTAATGTAAACGGAGGTGCTATTGCATTGGGGCATCCGCTGGGAGCAACCGGAGCAAAGTTATCCGTACAGTTAATAAACGAGATGAAATTGAGAAAACAAAAATTCGGAATGGTTACAATGTGTATAGGAACCGGACAAGGTGCTGCCGGCATTCTTGAAATCTTATAAAACAAAATAATAATTAATAAAAAATTAAACAATATAAAAAATGGATAAAAAAACTTTAAAAGGCGGCGAATTCCTTGTAAAAGAAACTTCATTTCAAGATATTTTCATTCCGGAGGAATTTACCGAAGAACAAAATATGATGGCTTCAACCACTCGAGATTTTGTTAAAACACAAGTGTTACCTAAAATAAATGATTTAGAGAAACACGACAGACAATTATTATTAAAATTAGTAAAAGATGCCGGAGAACTCGGGCTCTTAGGAGTTTCCGTTCCGGAAGAGTATGACGGTTTCGGACAAAATACCGTAACATCAATGAAAGTTATCGAAGAAATGGGTGCCGGATTTTCCTTTGTTGTTGCATATTCAGCTCATACAGGAATAGGAACTTTACCGATTCTTTATTACGGAAATGAAGCCCAAAAGAAAAAATATCTGCCGAAATTAGCCGGCGGAGAATTTATCGGAGCATACTGTTTAACCGAACCTGAAGCAGGCTCTGATGCAAATTCCGGAAAATCAAAAGCAATTTTAAGTGATGACGGAACATTTTATACCTTAAACGGTGTTAAAATGTGGATTACTAACGGCGGTATTGCAGATGTGCACATTGTTTATGCAAAAATAAATGATGATAAAAATCTATCTGCATTCATTGTTGAAAGTGCTTGGGAAGGTGTAACTATAGGTGCCGAAGAAGAAAAAATGGGTATAAAAGGATCATCTACGGTTCAAGTTTATTATGAAAATGTAAAAGTTCCTGCTGAAAATCTTCTGGGAGACAGAGACGGAGGCTTCAAAATTGCTTTAAATATTTTAAATTTAGGTCGATTGAAATTAAGCGGCGGAACTGTCGGTGCAGCAAAAGCTGTTACAACAAGTGCCGTTGGTTATGCTAATGAGCGAAAACAATTCAAAACTCCTATCGCTCAATTTGGTGCAATTAAACATAAATTAGCAGAAATGACTATCAGAACATTTGCAGCCGAATCATTAACATACAGAGCCAGCCAAAATATTGATGACACTATTCAAGCATATATTACCGAAGGAATGGATAAAGGTAAAGCTTCTTTAGAAGGCCTCAGACAATATGCAATTGAGGCATCTATTGCAAAAGTTTACGGGTCGGAAGTTTTAGATTACGTTGTTGATGAAGGCGTTCAAATATACGGAGGAATGGGTTATTCTGCTGAAACTGACGTTGAAAGAGCCTACAGAGATTCGCGTATAAACCGAATTTTTGAGGGAACTAACGAAATTAACCGAATGGTTATGGTCGGTGAATTGTTAAAACGTGCCATGCAAGGCGAAATCAATATTTTAGGTCCGGCTATGGAAGTCGGAAAAGAATTAATGGGAATTCCTGATTTTGGCGACACAACTCAAGATTATTTTGAATTAAAGAAAAAGGCAATAAGCAATTTCAAAAAAGCAATTTTGATGGTCTCGGGAGCTGCGGCACAAAAATACCAAGATAAGCTTCAAAATGAACAAGAATTGTTGTTTGCAGCTGCTGATATGTTAATGTTAACCTATGCTGCTGAATCATTTATGCTTAGGGTTGAAAAAATTGAACACATGAAAGGAGCCGATAAAGCAGAATTGTATAAAACAATGTTAGATGTTTATATTTATGATGCAGCGGCTTCAATCAAAAAATTTGGTGATGATGCCGTTAATTCTTTTGCAGAAGGTAATGAAAAAATGGGTATGTTGATGGGTATGAAGCGTTTCACAAAAGTTGAAGGGGTTAATGTCATCGGTGCAAGACGTAAAATAGCCGATAAAGTTATCGAAGAAAATAAGTATCCTTTTTAACCAATAACTTAATATTAAACCCTGTCTATAATTACGACAGGGTTTTTTATTTAATGTAATTACTTTTGACATAAGATTATTCGACCAAAAAATAAAAACGGTCTGACAGTGTGTTTTTTTTTGTAATGAGAATACTTAATTTTAAAAGCGGTAAGCTGAAAAATGTTTTTCGACTTTTATTATTAAGCAATAACTGTGTAATTCTTTCATTTATAATAAGTAAGTTTGCAAAAAAAAGAGAATATGATTAAAAAAATCAGTATAAAAACAGATGAAAGAATAAACAGTATAACTCATATTGTAGGTATCGGATTAAGTATTACCGCTCTGGTATTAATGCTTGTACGCTCTGCTTTACACGGAACAGCAATTTCCGTAGTAAGTGCAGCAATTTTCGGAGCCAGTTTAATATTATTATATACGGCTTCAGCTTTATATCACGGAGCCAAAAATTTACGAATTAAAGCTAAGTTGAATAAATTTGATCATTCGGCAATATACATTTTAATTGCCGGAACCTATACACCTTTTACCATTGTTTTATTGCAAGGCGGCTGGGGTTGGAGTATTTTTGGTGTGCAATGGGGCTTAGCACTAATCGGTATAATTTTTAAAATTTTTTGGTATAAAAAGAAATATAGAGCAATTTCTGCTTGGGCATATGTAGCCATGGGCTTAGTTATGCTTATTGCGATAAGACCTTTACTTGACACACTTTCAACAGCCGGTTTAATTTGGTTAGCAATAGGCGGTTTAGTTTATATTGTCGGAGTATTCTTTTATTTAACAAAAAAGATACCTTTTTCTCACGGTATTTGGCATTTATTTGTAATGGGCGGAAGTATTGCACACTTTTTTGCAATTTATAATCACGTATTACCGAATTTAAGTTTTTAAAATGGATAATTCACAAGAGTTCAGACAAACTGTAAACAAAAAATTAAAATTCAAATTGTTCATGCTGAAAAGTTTACCTGCAGCATTTTTTTCAGGTTTGGATGTAAACAAAATTACTGAATCAGGAGCCGAGGTCAGCATTCCGTTTAAATTTTTAACTAAAAATCCCTTTAAATCTGTTTATTTTGCATCACAAGCAATGGCTGCCGAATTATCAACGGGTGTTTTGGCATTATCATATATTTACAAAAAAAAACCGAGGGTTTCGATGTTAGTTTTTAATATGCGTGCGGAATTTGTCAAAAAGGCTAAGTCAAAATTAGTATTTAGCTGTCAAGACGGATTAAAAATTAAAGAAGCTGTTGAAAAAAGCATTGAAACCGGTGAAGGAATTACCGTTGAAGCGAAATCAACAGGAAAAACTAAAGAGGGAGAAATCGTTTCGGAGTTTTATTTTACTTGGACTTTTAAACCGGTTACATAATCAGTATCTTTAGTTAAACAAAAAGAGGTATTGTAATAAATACCTCTTTTTGTTATGCCCATTTTTGTTCGGATAATTTTATGCCCCATATGGTTATATCGTCTCGTTGTTCTTCATGTCCTTGATAGTTGTTTAATTCTTTTTCAATTAACTTTTTCTGTTCTATTAAGTCCATACCCTTTCCGATTTTAAGAAGTTCAATAAATCGAGGAGTTCCGAAACGTTTTCTTTCAGCATTATTTTGGTCAATAATTCCGTCAGTTGCCAGCCAAAACATATCATTATTTTGTAATAATATTTCCTTATTGAGAAATTCAATATTTCCCCTTTTTTGCATAGCACCTCCTATTGATCTTCGTTCTGACGATAAGATTGTTAAATCATTTTCTTTATTTGAAAAATAATATAAATCAGATTTAGCACCGGAATATGTAATATGAAATTTGTTGTGTTCTTTTTCTATCAAACAGATTGCCATATCCATACCGTCATTATTATCGGTTTTATCTTGTCGCAATGCTATTTTTACTTTTTTATCTAATTCTTCGAGTATTTCCTTTGGGCTTGTAATTTTTTGTTCCACTACAATTTCATTTAATAATCGACTGCCTATCATCGACATGAATGCGCCCGGAACACCGTGACCTGTACAATCAACAGTTGCAACGAAAACTTTTTCTGACAAATCTTTTGTCGCGGGTAAATGGGCATACCAGTAAAAATCACCTGAAACAACATCTCGGGGTTTAAAAATAACAAATGAATCAAAATAATTTTGTAAGTCAGATTCCAAAGGAAGAATTGCTTGTTGAATATTTTTAGCATAGTTTATACTGGATGTAATTAGCTCATTTTGTATTTCAATTTGATCTTTTTGTTTTCTGATTTCAATTTCTGCTTTCTTTTCAATTGTTATGTCAGTGTCAATTGTAATTAATTTAACAACCTCGTTATTATCGTCTAATATCGGTGTAATGGTTGTTTGAGCCCAAATTTCTTGACCTCTTCTTGTTCTGTTTAAATTTTGATAAGATCCGGTTTGTTTTGTGTCTAAAATTTCTTGAATAATTTTTTTTACATTCGGATTTCCGCTGGCACTAACAATGTTATCATCCAATTCGTTTTTAAGCAATTGCAAAGTATAACCATACATTCGCGTAAACCCTGCATTAACCCATTCAAAATTACCTTTTACATCTAAAATTGAAACGGCATTGTCTGTTTCTGATGCAACGATGGATAATTTTTCTAGTTCTGTATTTGTAAGCTCTAATTGTTTTGCCTGATTTTGAATTTCATTTTTTTGGCTGTTGATGGCAACGTATTGTTCGCTGAGCTGTTTGTTAACTTTTTGTTTGTTGAGATAACTGTTTACAATTATTACCCCTAAAAATAAAAAGATAATTAAAGCACCGATTGCAAAATAGATTATATTTTTTTGAGATGCTACTGTTTCTTGGCTTTGTCCTAAACGTTCGTCAATTTTTCGAATTTCATCTTGTTTTCTTTGTAGCTCTTCACCGGTTTTAAACATAGAGTCCTTCTGCATTTGTGCAATAGTCTTTTGATGTTCGATTGCTTCTTCCTGCATTTTTAAAAAGAGTTGATTTTTTATCAAATCTTCACGTTGTTGCATGACTTCAAAACTCATAGAATCGAGCTTATTGTTCTGGAATTTTATTTCGCTTTCTTTTGCTGTAATTAAATATTCTTTACTCGAAATACTGTCTCTCTGATTTTTAATTTTATTTTCTTGGTCGGATAATAATCTTTCTTTTTCATCAATTTCTTGCTTTTTTTGTTCTAATAATTTTTGTTCGGCAAGAAGTCGTTTATTTGTTTCGGCTTGCATTGCTCTTAATATTTCTCGGTCACCTCCTAATCGTAAAACATTTTGAGAAAATTCTAAGCGTTGCTTTCTGTACATTTGAGAATTTATATCAAACGGTTGTGAACCCTCTCCGGGTTTCCGTAAGTTTATAACACTGTATTCCAACTGTTTAGAACGATCGGAAATTATAAGTACGTTTTTCCCGTTTAATTTTTGATAGATGAAACTCAAATAAGCATTCTCATTCCGGCTTACATATACAATATGATTCGGTTCAACATCATTATAATTTGAATATCTGATAATTTCAACCGGCTTCCCTTTAATTGTTCTGCTTGCTGCCATTTTTTTTAATTCTTCGGCTGCTTTAGGTGATGAAAAAACTCCGATTGTATATTTTGAGACACTCGATTCATTTTCCCAGGTAACACCGTATGCTATATTGAAAATCCACTGGGCTCTTATTTCATCTTCTGTTTGTGCGTTTAATTTAACGGAAGCTTGAAAAATAAAGATGAATGATGATATGATTGATAAATATTTTCTGAAATTTTTCATTTTCAAAAAAATTAAGGATAAATAAATTTAAACCGGAATGCTAACTCAACAAAATTAATACTTTTTTTATATATAATCATACTTGTATGTATAAACTGACGATTTTTTTAATTTTTTTATTTCTATATTTGTTTAAAATAATATTATTCTGTCAAATATTGTGCAATTTTTTGAAGTCATTGTTAAAGCCGATAGCGATTTATTTTTATTTTTAAATCAATTTCATAATACTTTTTTTGACGGTATTATGAAAACGATAAGTGCAAAATATACATGGATACCTTTATATTTAATAATCTTGATTTTCATTTTTAAAAAATTTAAGTTTAAAACCGGTTTTATTATTTTACTTAGTTTAATCGGTCTTATTATTTTATCAGATCAAACGTCTGTTCTTTTGTTTAAAAATGTGTTTCAGCGTCTGCGACCTTGCCATAATCTTGAAATACAACATCTAACGCATTATTTGTCCTTAGCCGGAGGGAAGTATGGTTTTGTATCATCGCATGCCTCAAATTCATTTGCTTTTGCTGTGTTTTCTTTGCTTTTATTTAAAAAAAAGCGGTACACATTTTTAATCTTAACATGGGCAATTGTAGTTTCATACAGTAGGATTTATTTAGGTGTTCATTATCCGCTGGATGTTGTATTCGGGGCAATTTTAGGAGCATTCTTAGCCGGTTTAATTTATTCGATTATAAAACCTAAAACTGAATTTAATTAAAGATTTCAGAAATTCTTATGCAAGAAGTTAAACGGCTTTATTATCAAATAATTAAATACAACCAAACAAATTTTTTAAGGTATTTTAATTTTTTTTATATGATATCTTATATGCTCTTCTTGAAATTTAGTGATATTGTAGGGAAGCGATTGCTTTTTTATATTCAAATTCAAACCACATTCAGAACAAATCGTATCAAATTCGCCGATGCGAGTTCCGCATCCCGAACAAACTGTTTCATCATTCATCCATTGTTTTTGTTCCTCCGAAATTACCTCAGGAGTGGTTTGATTTAAAAGAATTTCAGAAAATGATTTTTTTATTTTAAGATGTGTTTTATTTTTAATAACCAGCACAATAGTTGTGTAAACAGAAAAAGCAATTATAGTCGAAAATATTAAAAAATAATTAATCGAAAAAAACAAAAAGAAAGCAAAAAATATTATTAATAAAAAAATTAATCGTACTACTTTTTCTAAGTTTATTTCATACGTAAGAATTATCTCCTCTTTGTATTTTTTTATACGAATTTCAATATCGTATTCTAAATTTAAAATTGTTACTGACTCTTTATACTTAAATTTTGATGATTCCGGCTTCGTTTTATCTTCGCCTGTTATTAAAGCTTTATAAAGTTCATCAATAGAGATTTGATTATTTATAAAATCGTCTTTTAGAAATATTATTTTGCTTTTATATTGAACAGGAAACGACACAGTTATTAAAGATTTTCTTCAACAGTGAAGATTTCTGACACAGCAATTTCGCAGTCATTCAAAAATTCTGTAATTATTCCTTGAAGATTGTTAATCACAATATTTTCTTTAATTTTCTTTTCAATTACACTTAATACTTCTGCCTGCGTGTCCATCCCAAGAATTTTTATTGACGATTTCGCTTTATGAATTAACTCGCCGAGTTCTTCATAATCATGTTCTTCCAAAGCCTTTGGCATAGATATTTTAAATTCGGAAACAGAAGTTCTGAACAAAGAAAATATTTTTTTTCTGAAATCAACATTTGTTGAAATTTCATCTAAATACTTCAAATTGATTATTTTGATTTGTTCTTTCATATTGATAAAAAAGGTTTAGAGGTTTAGTTTTTTGTTATTTAAAATAATCTATATGATTAATTTTAAAATTATTTATAAATTTGCCTTAAATATAATTTATTTATCAATAATTTAAACGAATATGAAGAATTTTTTTTTAATAATTTTAAGCTTAACTACTATACTCTCATATTCTCAGAATAATGTAACATCAGTTACGGCTTCAGGACAAGATGCAGAATTAGCTTATAATAAAGGCGTTGAATTCTTCTTGAACCAAGATTTGCCGGGAGCCATAGATGAACTTTCGAAAGCAATTGAATTAAAAGCCGATTTCGGAAAAGCATTTTATAACAGAGGAGTCATTAAAAATGAATTAAACGATTTTGAAAGTGCCGTAAGCGATTTATCTGTTGCCGTTCAATTGATGCCGAATATGCCGAAAGTTTATTTTGCCAGAGGTTTTTCAAGAGTTAACACTTCCGATTTTAACGGTGCAATCAGTGATTTTACTCAAGCATTACAATTTGGTTATGATAAAGCAAATGTTTATTATTTTAGGGGTGTTGCATTATTAAAAAATAAAAGTTTCAGTGAAGCTGTTAATGACTTTAACGAAGCTGTTAAAATGAAAGAGGATTACGCATACGCATATCATGACCGAGGGAGTGCAAAACGACTGGACGGAAATTTAAACGGAGCCGAGATTGATTATCTTAAAGCAACAGAAATAAATCCAAATTTATACTTTGCATTTAATAATTTAGGTTCGGTAAGAAGTGAATTAAAAAAATATGATGAAGCAATTGAAGCATATACAGAAGCTCTATCTGTTAATGCCGAATATTATGAAGCTTATAACGGAAGAGGTTTGGCTAAATACTATAAAGCTTTAGGGTTTTTAGAAAAAGACAAAACAGAAGATGCTGAAAAAAGTTTGAATGAAGCGATTAAGGATTTTGAGAAAACAATTAACTTCAAAAACACCTATGCCATAGCATACAATAATTTAGGAATGGCTTACTTAAAATTAAAATTATTTCGTGATGCAGAAAAAGCATTTACTGAAGCAATAAAAATTAATGAAAAGTTTGCGCAAGCTTATGCAAACCGGGGAACGTCTCGAGAAAATTTAAGAAAATTCAAAGCGGCATGTAATGATTGGGAGAAAGCAATATCATTAGGAATAGAACATGCAGAGCAATATACAGGCGGGTGTAAATAATCTTAAAAAGAAATCTGATGAAACACCCGTGTAAAACGATTTTTTTCACACAAGGATTTGACTAACAGAAGATAATAATTACATGCAGATTTATAAAGGTGTTCCTATCTGCGGGGAAAAACAAGTTTTATAAATAAGTATATGCATTCAATTTGCAGATTATTAATTAATTA
>DYOF01000024.1 GCA_020720665.1 Acetofilamentum sp.
AACAAACATTTAATTTGCAGATTATTAATTAATTATAAATTTTTAGACAGATGAATAAATTACTATTAACAATTCTGATTATTATTCCTTTTAAATTTTTCGGGCAATTATTATATTATCCTATAAACGAGGCAAATAAAGACAAGAAACACACATTGTATTTTGTTGATAATAATGAAACACTTTGGAAAATCAAATTAAAATCGAATGTTGTTAATGTATTAAAGGATATTCCGTATAATGAAATCATTTCATTTACACAAATTGAAAAACGCGTTACACCTAAAGAATTTTTATTAACAGATAATTATATGTATTTCCCTACTGATAAAAGTTTACTCGTTTTAGACAGAAATGGGAAAATAGCATTACATTTAATTGAAGAACGCGTTCAGTTATTTGACAGTACCGAATTCGGTGAATACCTTATTACTACACCCGGAGGTAAATGCAGCGGAAATCCTGAAAACGGTTATTTTATGGAGTTTTGCGGAGTTTATTTATTTTATGTTACCGGGAAAAAGGTAATTTGTATGAACCCTTCTGATTTTGAAATTATTCAAGAATTTAATTTTGCCGATTTTAAAAACCGAGCTGTGTTTCCGGATTATAAATACATTTTTGAAGCCGTTGAATTCACATTCGAAATTAAGGGTCGTAACTATGTAAACTGATTCAAACATTCAAAAAATTACTCAAAAACATTATACATTGAGTATTTACAAGCAAATATTAACCAAATATTGGGGGTTTTCTGAGTTTCGCCCGTTACAGGAAGAAATTATTAAATCTGTTGTTGAAGATAGAAAAGATGTTTTAGGATTATTGCCCACCGGCGGAGGAAAATCTGTCATATTTCAAATTCCGGCTTTAATTGACGACGGTTTGTGCTTAGTGATAACACCACTGATTGCCTTAATGAAAGATCAGCTTGAAAATTTGAATAAAAGAGGCATTAAAGCGGCAGCTGTTTATACCGGAATGTCAAAAGAAGAAATCGATATTACCCTGAACAATGCAGTTTATAATGCCTATAAATTTTTATACTTATCTCCCGAACGAATTGAAACAAAACTATTCTTGGCTCGATTACCGGAAATGAAGATTTCTTATACTGCAGTTGATGAAGCTCATTGTATTTCTCAGTGGGGATACGATTTTCGTCCTTCATATTTGAATATTGCAAAACTTAAAGAATTTTTACCCGATGTTCCGTTTATTGCACTAACGGCTACCGCAACACCCGATGTAGTTAAAGATATTCAAGATAAATTAAAATTTAAAGAATATAATGTTTTTCAGAAAAGTTTTGAACGTAAAAATTTAATTTACCTTGTAAGAACCGTTGAAGATAAATTGAAATATCTGCTGAAAATTTTAAAACGACAAACCGGCAGCGGAATTGTTTATGTCAGAAATAGAAAAAAAACAGTTGAAATTGCAAAATATTTAATGCAAAACGGAGTCAATGCCGATTTTTTTCATGCAGGTATTGAACCCAAATTAAAAGATATAAAGCAAACTCGGTGGAAGGAAGATAAATTGAGAATAATTGTATCAACCAATGCTTTCGGTATGGGTATTGATAAACCGAATGTTCGTTTAGTTATTCATTATGATTTACCCGATTCCCCCGAAGCATATTTTCAAGAAGCCGGTCGTGCAGGCAGAGACGGCAAAACTGCTTATGCCGTTTTATTATATCAAAAAGCAGACAAATTAAATTTTGAAAAACGTATTCGTTCAAACTTTCCGGAAATTAAAGAAATTAAAGCCGTTTATAATTCGCTTTGTAATTACTACGAAATACCTCTGGGCATAGGAAGAGGACTAATCAGACCGTTTAATATCAGAGATTTTGTGTCAAAATTCAAATTGCCCGTTCATACTGTTTTGAGCAGTTTAAAAATGCTTAAACATGAGTTATATATTGATTTAACGGAAGATGATTTTTCTCCGTCAAAAGTCTTCTTTGTTATCGGCAGAGATGATTTATATAAGTATCAGGTAGCAAACAAGCAATTTGATAATTTTATAAAATTAATGTTGAGGCTTTATACGGGTTTGTTTTCAAACTACACAATAATTGATGAAGAATTTTTGGCAAAAAAAGCAAATGTAAAAACCGAAGTTATAATATCATATTTAGAACGACTTCATCAGCAAAATGTTATACGATATGTTAAACAAAGGAAAACACCATTTATTATTTTTACATCAGAGCGTGTTGAAGAAAAAGCAGTTGTAGTTTCAAAAGAACATTATACCGACCGAAAAAATCGCTTTTTAAAACGTGCCGAAGCCATGTTAAATTATGCCGAAAGTACGGCTAAATGTCGAAGTCAAATCTTATTGGCATATTTCGGAGAAACAAATGTAAATCGTTGCGGTGAATGTGACGTGTGCCGCAGAAGAAATCAATTGGATTTAAGTAATTATGAATTTGATTTAATTAACAAGGAATTAAAATTGAAATTAAAAAATACTCCGGCATTTACAGAAGAAATTGTGGATGAAATAAATGCCGATGAAGAAAAAATTTTAAAAGTTATTCGTTGGTTAATTGATAATAATAAAATTCAATATACCGTTGATAAACGTTTAATTTGGACAGATAAAAATGAATAAGAGCCTCACAGAGGCTCAGATAAATTAATGCTTATTTAATTACAGTTCCCTTTAAATGCAATACTTGATTGCCTTTTTCAATGTTCATTGTCAGAGTTATCGTTTTATTAAATACACCGATATCTTCTGCATCAAAAATTACTTTAATTTCCGTTGTTTTTCCCGGCATTACCGGTTGTTTTGAAAATTCAATTTCCGTACATCCGCAGGAGCCTTTCGCACTCGTTATAATTATCGGTTTTCCTCCGGTGTTTGTGAGCGTAAATACAGCTTCGGCAGGGTTATATTGTTTAACATTCCCCAAGTCAATCAATGTTGTCTCCCATTTAATTTCAGCTTCTTTGCCTGAACTTAAACTGCCGTTGCTCGGTCCCCATTGGGCTGACATATAATTGAATGATATAAATGCGAAAATAGCAATTAAGATTAATCGTTTCATTTTTCCTTGTTTTCTTTTAATAACGTTTGTACAATAAAATTGTTTTATTCAGACCAAAAAGTTTGCCGGAAAGTTGCAAAATTTGTTTAAAAATTACTCTTTTTTAGTCATTAGTGTATGAAAATAAGTTAGTTTATAACTATCAAAAAGTTTCAAAGAGGCAAAACGACTATTCAAATTTTTTTCAATTGGTTTTCTGAAAAACAAATAAAATAATTTTAAAAATATCGAAAATGATTTTGTTTTTTTATAAGTTTTTAAAAGTTTAATATCTGCATATAATTCAGAGTATTCGTATGTGTTGATAATATATTGCAAATTTTCAAGACCTTGTTTTGTTTTTTTTATAATTGTTTCGCTGTCTTCTAAGTTTATGTGAATCAGCGGATTATTAATATGTACAGGTGTAATTTTTTTTCGTTTCAGTTCAATTCCGAATAAGGTATCTTCATGTCCGTATTTTGAAATCGATTCATCAAATTTAATTAACTGATGTATTGATTTAGAAATCAGGTAATTATTTGTCATAAATGAACGGTATGGATATTTACTGCGTTCTGCGGCTGTTTTAACTTCGCGTTTTATGCCGTATTTCCAATGCAAAAAGTTTTTATCACAAAAGGGTTTATTCGTTTTGTATGTCCTTCCTCCGCAAACAACTTTTTCATCGTAACATTGTTCAATGTACCGACTGATAAATGAAGCGTCGGGAATTTCAGAATCGCAATCAGCAAATAATAAATATTCGTATGCGGCAGATTCGGCTAAAACATTTCGAATTGCCGAACGACCGATATTTTTTTGAAGTTGAATATGTTTATAGTTTTCAAGAATTGATAACTCAGCGTTAATTTGTCGGTATTTTTCATCTGAAGCATCATCAACCGTTATAATTTCAAATATTATTTTTGATTTTGCACATTGTTGATGCAGTTCATAAATAAAGGTCCTGACATCAAAATTATATACGGGAATAAGTATAGAAATCATAAGCAATATTCAGTTAACAAGAGTTTTTCTATTCTTCTTCGGCAAAAGTTAAAACGTAATTGTTATTATCAATAATTGAAAATTCAACAGCTCCGTAGAAAGTTTTTTCGAGTTCTTTAATAATTTTAACCGAATTTTTAATTTTATCATAAAATTTTCTGATTTCTTTAATTTGGATATATAATAATAATGAACCACCGTCAGTTCTTTTTATTTCCGGAAGCTCGTTGTTTAAGCTTTCATATGTTTGGAACATAAACACTACATTTCCGCAAGTCATCATGGCAAATACATATGGCTCGGTTTCAGGTACGCTTAGGGTAAAGTCAAAACCTAATTGTTTATAAAACGCTATGGTTTGGTTAATATCTTTTACAAAAATATTTGGTGATACTGATTTCATAATTATTATTTAATATCATTGAATGAATTTTTTCAGAATATCATTTACGGCGTCTTTATGAATTGTAAATCCCATCATTTTCAGCTTAATATAATTTTCGTTAAAAAAATAATAACCGAATTCGGCTGCGTTTTCATCGTTATTACGGGAACCTGAGCTTGAATCTTTTATTAAATACCAATAAGCTCCGTCTTTTTCTGTGAAACCGACTAAATGCATACCGTGATCGTCCGTAGTTGTTTTGTTTGAAAATCTGAATTGACGGGCATTTTCGTCAATGTATTCAGAAGGAATATCAAAACTCGGAATGATTGCAGCTTGTGTGTTTCTCAAAAAACCGGCTTCTGAAACATCTCCGCCGATACTCATGGTATATCCGTTCTTAATTGAATTTTTGATAATTTTCATGAAATCATTTAACGGAATATTGTAATAATCTTTACTGTGCCACCAATTGTCGGGTACTTTGTATTCAACTTTTTGCCAATACGGTTCTTGTTTATAAGAAAGAATTTCAATATAGTTATCCGGATTAAGTTTTAAGTAATCGTTTAAATATGAAACAGGTGTAAATGTTTTTCCTTCGATTGAAAATTCGGCAGGCGGCTCGCCGATATGGTGATTCATAATAGACTTTATTGTTTCTACAACTTCATTTTCATTCCATGCATTTTGAGTTTTAACGGATTGAAGGTATGATTCCATTTCATTAAACATGGCTTCATGTGTGTGGTGTTTTCTGCCGTGAAGCAATCCGGTATAAACGGAGTAGGGTACTGTTCCGTATATTTTCCACGATTTTGTAACGGCATTACCTTCTGAGCCTTGTGAAAATAATGATTTTCCTCTGGTTTGAACAAATCCTTTCGCTTTTTCAATATATTCATTGTAAATCGTGAAGGCCTCGGATAATTTCACTTGTTTTTTATTCAGTCTGTAAATTTCTGATTCTAAAAAAGAAACGGTTGAATATGCCCAACACGAGCCGGCGTTACCTTGTGAAATAACAGGATTTGCCCATTCTCGTTTGTAATCACTAATTTTATCCGGAATGGAATAACCGGATTGATCCATTAAAAAATGTTTATCGGTTTCATTATCAGAATTTATAATATTGTTAATATTTCTGACATCTTTAAGTACGGAATTTTGGTAATATCCGGCTTCATATTCTTTAAATACCGCATTATCTTTTTTGCTTTGTGCAAACATTGAAAATATCAGCAATAGTGCTGAAAAAGTAAGTGTTATTTGTTTCATGATGTGTGAGTTTAAAACTTTAAAATTATCAATTTATTTTAAGAAATCGTTCCTTTGTTCCGGAATATTAAATTTATCGCCGTCTTTTACAGCAATTGTATTCGGAAATATTGTTTTTGCTTCATTTAATAATGAGTCAGTATTTTTGTATCGTGTTGAAAAATGACCGATTAACAAGCTAACGGCATTAGCCTTTTTAGCTATAATTGCAGCTTCTTTTGCGGTAGAATGTTTGGTTTCTTTTGCTGTTGATTTTAAATCTTCGCCAAAAGTTGCTTCGTGATATAAAACATCAACATTTTCAATAAAAGGTATAATTTGCTCAGTATATTCAGTATCTGAACAATATGCATAGGAACGGGATTTTTTTGGAGGGATACTTAATTCTGATGAGCTTATTAATTGTCCGGTACGGTCGAAATAGTCTTCACCTTTTTTAATTTGAAGGATATCGGCAATTGATAAATTATATTTCGGTATGGCTTCTTTAATAACAGTTCGTTCGTGAGGTTTTTCTTTAAAAATATATCCGTAAGTTTCAATGCGGTGTTTTAGCGGGAAAGCTGATATTTCAATTCGTTTTGATTCATATATGGTTGTATAAGCATCAAATTCTAATCGATGAAAAAAAATGTTAAATCCTATATCTTTTTTATTAATAACCGAATACACTATTTTTTCTAATTTTCCGGGTGAATATATGTGTAAATCATTTTTTCGTCCCAATAAACTTAATGATGAAATTATACCGAAAATACCGAAAAAATGGTCGCCGTGCAAATGAGAAATAAAGATGTGATTTATTTTTGTGAATTTAATTTTTAATTTTCTTAATTGAATTTGAGTTCCTTCACCGCAGTCAATTAAAAAAAAACGCTCATGAATATTTAAAACATGAGCGGAAGGGAATTTATCAGATGTGGGAAGTGCCGAACCGCTTCCTAAAATTGTAATTTCAAATGACATGAATCAGATGTTAATTTTCTCTTCTGCTTTTTCTAATGAATCTTCAATAGTGAGAACGGAATCTAATTGTGATATCGTAATTAAACGTTCTACGGCATTTTGCAAACCTGTTAAAATGAATTGTCCTTTTGCATTTTTGCATAATCTGTTTGCTACCAGAATTGAACTTAAACCGGATGAATCGCAATATTCGGTTTGGCTCATATCAATAATAATATTTTTTTCACCGTTTCCGGCAATCATTACTAATTCTGATTTAAATGACGGGGCTATGGTTGTATCCAATTTTTTTGCCAGCATCTGAATTAATGTGTGATTGTTTTTTTTGATAACGTCGTATTTTTTTTCCATAATAATTATATCTTTCAAATAATATTTGTAAATATACAAAAAAGTTCGGAATTTTTTAAATTCCGAACTTTTTTTTATATTAATTTTTATCATCTGTATCTTCAACTTCTGTATCTTCAACTTCTGTGGTTTCATTTTCGGCATTATTTGTCTTTTTATTGCTTTTGCTTGACTTTTTTGCCGTTTTTTTTGTTTCACTGCTTAATTTATCCTTCAATTCCGATAAACTGCTGATATCGCCTAAAGTGGTTTTTTCTATATCTGATTGATAATTTGCTTGCGTTGTTTTCGTTTTGGCTCGTTCTTTATAGGTTCTTAAATGTGAAACAACAATTTTTTTTGCGTCTTTATGAAAATCAATTACTTTAACCATTATTTTTTCGTCTTCAACCGGCATTGTTCCGTCTTCTTTTTTCAAATGGGTAACCGGGCAAATTGCTTCAACTCCATACGGCATGGAAATAAATCCTTCTTTAGCACCTATCTTAATTACCGTTCCTTCATGTTCGCTTTCGATATTGAATAGAGTTTCAAATACATCCCAAGGATTTTCTTCTACTTGTTTGTGCCCTAAGCTTAAACGTCTGTTTTCTTTATCAATTTCTAAAACCATTACTTCAATTTCGGAGTCAATTTCTGTAAATTCAGCCGGGTGTTTTATTTTTTTAGTCCAAGATAAATCTGAAATATGAATTAAACCGTCAACACCTTCTTCTAACTCAACAAATATTCCGAAATTTGTGAAATTTTTAACTTTTGCTGAATGTTTTGAACCGATTACATATTTAGTTTCGATATTTTCCCATGGGTCGGCTTTTAACTGTTTGATACCTAATGACATTTTTCGTTCGTCACGTTCTAAAGTTAAAATTTGTGCTTCAACAACATCGCCGATTTTGAAGAAATCTTGTGCTGTTCTTAAGTGTTGTGACCATGACATCTCAGAAACGTGAATTAAACCTTCTACACCCGGTTTTATTTCAATAAATGCACCATAATCAGCTATTACAACTACTCTACCTTTCACATTATCACCAACTTTCAGCTCAGTATTTAATGAATCCCAAGGATGTTCTTGTAATTGTTTTAAACCCAATGCAATACGTTTTTTACTTTCATCAAAATCAAGTATAACAACATTTAATTTTTGGTCTAATTCAACGATTTCTTCGGGATGATTTACTCTTCCCCATGAAAGATCGGTAATGTGTATTAATCCGTCAACACCGCCTAAGTCAATAAATACGCCGTATGATGTAATATTTTTAACCGTACCTTCAAGTACTTGACCCTTTTCGAGTCGTTCAATAATTTTTATTTTTTGTTCTTCTAATTCTGCTTCAATTAGTGCTTTGTGAGATACAACAACGTTTTTAAATTCTTTATTGATTTTTACAACCTTGAATTCCATTGTTTTACCTACAAATACGTCATAATCTCTGATTGGTTTAACATCAATTTGAGAGCCGGGTAAAAAAGCTTCGATACCGAACACATCTACAATCATGCCGCCTTTTGTTCTGCATTTAATGAATCCGTTAATAATTTCATCGTTTTCTAATGAATTGTTAACTCTTTCCCACGATCTTAAAGTTCTGGCTTTTTTATGTGATAAAATGAGTTGCCCTGTTTTATCTTCTTGCGATTCAATATATACTTCAACAGAATCACCGGGTTTTAAATTCGGATTATATCTGAATTCATTTTGGCTGATAACACCCTCTGATTTATAGCCTATATTTACAATAACATCTTTTTCGGTTAAAGCAATTACGGTTCCGTCAATTACATCTTTTTCAGATATTGTTGATAAGGTTTCACCGTAAATTTGTTTTAATTCATTTCTTTGAGTTTTGCTATAATCATCATTTTTGTTGGATGCACCATCCCAATCAAAATCCAAACTTGAAGCGTTTAAATTTTCTGTAGGTTTGATTTCTTCAACAGCTGTTTCAACTTCTTCTGTCTCTGATAAAACAGTTTCAGTTTGATTTTCAAGAACAGTTTCTTCTTGAATGTTTTCGTTTTCGTTTACTTTTTCGCTCATTTTTAATTAATTTTAAGTGAGTTAGACATTATTTATAGTTTAAGAATTGAGGATGCAAAATTAAACTTAAAAAATTATATGTCAAATATTTTATTGTTTTTTTATTCTATAAAATTTTAAAAGTGAAAAATATGTGAAATGTCATTAAATAAGTTTTGAATAAAATTTATATTTGCAAGCTGTTAATAACACATTCGTATTAAAATATATAAATAAAAAACACTAAATAGATAGAATTTTTTAACAATTAAGCAGGATTAACTAAATGCCGTAATACTTATAGTTAGTTGATGCTGTTCTTCTTTGAGGAATAAAATAAGTTTTAATAAAAAGAAAATAATTAAAATTATAGAAATTAGTTAATTACAAAAATTTAAACAGATGAAAATAGCAATGGTAGGTACGGGATATGTCGGTTTAGTAAGCGGAACATGTTTTGCCGAAACCGGTATTGAAGTTACTTGTATTGATATCGATAATAAGAAAATTGATAATTTGAATAAAGGCATCATTCCGATTTATGAACCCGGTCTTGAAAAAATGGTTAAGCGAAATGTTGATAACGGAAGATTGCATTTTTCAACAAATTTAGCTGAAAATTTATCCGGCGCAGAAGTGGTTTTCAGTGCTGTGGGAACTCCGCCTGACGAAGACGGCAGTGCTGACTTAAAATATGTATTGCAAGTTGCCGAAGAAGTCGGTAAACACATGACGGATTATTTAGTTTTTGTTACAAAAAGTACGGTTCCTATCGGTACTGCACAAAAAATAAAAAAAGCAATACAAACGGAATTAGATAAAAGGTCTTCAAATATAAAATTTGATGTGGCTTCAAATCCTGAATTTTTAAAAGAGGGTAGTGCAATTGACGATTTTTTGAGACCGGACAGAATTGTTGTCGGAATAGAAGCCGAAAAAGCCGAAAAAATTATGAGTCGTTTATACAAACCTTTTGTTCTAAATGGTCATCCGATATTATTTATGGATATTCCGTCTGCCGAGATGACAAAATATGCCGCAAATTCTATGTTGGCTACAAAAATCAGTTTTATGAACGATATTGCCAACTTGTGCGAGATTGTGGGAGCTGATATATCAAATGTAAGAAAGGGAATAGGAAGCGATTCTCGTATCGGAAACAAATTTATATATGCCGGAACCGGTTACGGCGGCTCTTGCTTCCCGAAAGATGTTCAAGCATTAATTAAAACGGCGGATGAAAATAAATATTCTCTCGAAATTTTAAAAGCGGTTGAACGAGTAAATAATAAACAAAAATCAATATTATTCGGTAAATTAAATACCTATTACCAAGGTAATTTAAAAGGAAAAAAAATTGCACTTTGGGGCTTGGCATTTAAACCAAATACGGATGACATGCGTGAAGCTCCGGCTTTAGTTTTAATTGAAAAGTTATTAAATTCCGGAGCAGAAATATACGTGTATGATCCCGTTGCTATGCCCGAATGCAGACGTATTGTCGGAGATGTTGTTAATTATTCAGAGAATAAATTTGATACTTTGCAGGATTCAGACGCCTTAATTTTGGTAACTGAATGGAACGAATTCAGAGTTTTGGATTTCTCATTAATGAAAAAAATAATGAAACAACATGTTATTTTTGACGGCAGAAATATTTACGATTCGAATGAAGTAAATGAAAACGGGTTTGATTATTTTGGAATAGGACGTTAAATTTATTCATATGAAACGAATTTTAGTAACAGGAGGTGCAGGTTTTATAGGTTCGCATTTATGTAAAAAATTATTGGATGACGGTAACGAAGTAATTGCACTGGATAATTTTTTTACAGGAAGCAAACAAAATATCATTCAATTAATGGATAAGCATTTTTTTGAACTTGTAAGACACGATGTTACAATGCCATATTTTGCAGAAGTTGACGAAATTTATAATCTTGCTTGTCCTGCATCACCGATTCATTATCAATACAATGCCATTAAAACAGTTAAAACTTCTGTTCTCGGAGCAATTAATATGTTAGGTTTGGCTAAACGTGTAAATGCTAAAATATTTCAAGCGTCAACCAGTGAAGTTTACGGAGACCCCGAAATTCACCCGCAACCCGAAAGCTATTGGGGAAATGTAAATATTTTGGGACCTCGTTCATGCTATGATGAGGGTAAAAGGGTTGCTGAAACTTTATTTGTTAATTATTACCGACAAAATAACGTAAGAGTTAAAATTGCAAGAATCTTTAATACCTACGGACCCAATATGCATCCTAATGACGGGCGAGTAGTTTCAAATTTTATAGTACAAGCACTTAAAAATCAGGATATTACTGTCTATGGAAACGGAAGTCAAACAAGAAGTTTCCAATATGTTGATGATTTAATTTCAGGAATTACACGTTTAATGGATTTAACCGATGACGATTTTATCGGACCGGTTAATATCGGAAATCCTAAAGAATTTACAATTTTAGAGTTGGCTCAAAAAATTATTAAACTCACAAATTCAGCCTCAAAAATTATATATATGCCTTTGCCGGAAGATGACCCTATGCAAAGAAAACCAAATATAAATCTTGCACAAGAAAAATTAAATTGGACCCCAAAAACTGATTTAGAACAAGGTTTACAGAAAACAATTATTTATTTTGACGAAATCTTAAAAAAATAAAAAAATGAAACACTTTTGTAAATTGATTTTTAACATAAAGGAGCAGCACTAATAACAAAATACCTTAATTAAGTATAGTTCAAATTTTAAGGTGTTCCTATGTGCAGAGAGGAACAAGTATCATCAATAACGAGAAGCATTCATTTTGCAGAATATTAATTAATTACAAATTTTCAAACACATGAAAGGAATTATTTTAGCCGGCGGATCCGGTACCAGATTATACCCGATTACTAAAAGTATATCAAAACAAATTTTACCGATATACGATAAACCCATGATTTATTACCCGCTTTCAAATTTAATATCAGCCGGAATAAGAGAAGTATTAATTATTTCAACACCCGAAGATATCGGACATTTTAAAAAATTATTAGAAGACGGCAGCCGACTGGGATTGAAAATTGAATATGCCGTTCAACCCTCACCCGACGGATTGGCTCAAGCATTTATAATCGGAGAAAAATTTATCGGAAAAGATAATGTTTGTTTGATATTAGGCGATAATCTTTTCTACGGTTATGGTTTAACGGAAATACTCGAAAGTTCGGCAAAAATTAAATCCGGAGCAATCGTATTCGGCTATTATGTTAAAGACCCCAAACGATACGGCGTAGTTGATTTCGATATGAACGGTAAAGTATTATCTCTCGAAGAAAAGCCTGAATATCCAAAATCAAATTACGCCGTTACAGGTTTGTATTTTTATGATAATTCAGTAGTAGAAAAAGCTAAGAACCTTAAACCTTCGGCACGAGGAGAATTAGAAATAACTGATTTGAATAAAATTTTTCTTCAAGAAGATAATCTTCAAGTAAAATTATTAGGACAAGGAATGGCTTGGTTAGATACCGGAACACATGAAAGTTTACTGCAAGCGTCAAATTTTATTGCAACAATTGAATCAAGGCAAGGTTTAAAAGTTGCTTGTATTGAAGAAATTGCATACAGTAAGGGGTTTATTAACAAAGAACAATTATTAACTATAGGTATGTTAATGAAAAATAATAATTACGGTCAATATTTAATTGATCTTGCCGAAGGCAGAATAAAAACTTATGTTTATTAAAATTAAGAACTCACATGGAAATATTACAAACCGGTTTTGATGATTTACTATTAATAAAACCAAAAATATTCGAAGATAACAGAGGATATTTTTTTGAAAGTTACAATAAACGTTTATTCGAAGAAAATGGTTTATTTTATGATTTTATTCAAGATAACCAATCAAAATCAAAATACGGAACTATCCGAGGTTTACATTTGCAATTAAACCCTTTTGCACAAGCGAAATTAGTAAGAGTTTTACAAGGTACCATTCTTGATGTAGCCGTTGATTTAAGAAAAAATAAACAAACATTCGGTAAAGTGTTTTCGGTAGAATTGTCTGAAAATAATAAGAATCAATTGTTAATACCCGAAGGATTTGCTCACGGTTTTTCAGTTTTAAGCGAATATGCCGTTGTATCTTATAAAGTTAATAATATGTACAGCAGGGAAAATGAATTCGGTATAATGTTTGATGATAAAACTTTAAATATTAATTGGGAAATTAAAGAGGCAGACAAAATAATTTCAGAGAAAGATTCAAAAAATGAATTATTTGATGCAGATAAAATGTATTTTTAATCATTTTTATTTTATTTTAAAAAAAAAAAGTTAAATTTGTCAATAAAATTTATTAACATAATATAAAAACTATGAAATTTTTGATTCTATTCACAGCATTTTTGTTGGTAACCGGTTTTTCAAATGCACAAGATCAAGGACCGGAGATGGTTTTGGTTGAAGGCGGAGAATCCTATATGGGAAATGATTATAGCGATAATTTTGATGAAAGACCTGAGCATCTTGTTAATATTAGTTCTTTTTTCATTTCTAAATATGAAGTAACAATTGATGATTATACAAGGTTTTGTCGTGCTACCGGTAACAGAGTTCCCGACGGAGAAGATCGAAACCCGATAAACAATATCACATGGGAAGATGCAATCATGTATTGTAACTGGCTAAGCAGAGCCAGCCGTTTAGAAAAATGTTACAATCTTACTCGAGACAGCAATCGTTTTGTTGCAGTTATTATTCCTGATGCAAACGGATACAGATTACCGACAGAAGCCGAATGGGAATTTGCCGCCAAAGGAGGTATCAAATCAAAATCCTATGCATACAGCGGAAGCAATGACTTGGATGAAATTGCGTGGAGTATTTCTAACTCAGGAAATGCATCTCACGAAGTCGGACAAAAAAAACCAAACGAAATCGGCTTGTATGACTTAACCGGTAATGCAATGGAATGGTGTTATGATTGGTATGAAAAAGAATATTATAAAACATCACCTTCCGATAACCCTTCGGGACCTTTATCAGGAGTAAGTAAAGTATGCAGAGGAGGTAATTATATGTGCCGAGCTGATGTACTGAGAAACACCATAAGATTTAGCTTAGAACCTGCTCAACCGGAAGGTTTAGCCGGTATCAGATTAGTAAGAAATCAATAGTTTTTTAATGAAAATATATAAGTAAGCAGTCTTTTTAGGCTGCTTTTTTATTTAAAATGAAAGAAAGTCAATCAAAATTCAATTTGAAAAAAGATTTTATCAGAACTGAAATAGAACATATTTCTTCCAACAGATTACCATTGATTTTAATTGCCGATCAAATCAGAAATATCGGGAATGCCGGTATGATATTCAGAATTGCAGATTCTCTCAGATTACAAAAAATTATTTTTTTTAATAATTTGAAAAAATTTGATGAAAAAATTTTATTAAAAAAATCACGTTCAACTTCAAAATACGTTGAATTTGAGTATGTTAATAACATCGAGGAAGTAATAAAATTAAAATCCGAATTTCAATTCGTTTCAATTGAAAAAACAAACAAGAGCACGGATTTTAAAACATTTGAATATACAAAACCGATTTGTTTAATTATAGGCGCAGAACGAACCGGAATTTCTGATGAATTAATGAAAATTACCGATATTTCATTACATTTGCCTATGAACGGAATAAATACTTCAATTAATGTAGCTACTGCATTTAGTGCCGTTGTGTATGAAATTTATAATCAAATAAGTTATAAAAATGGAGAATTTTAATTTTTATAATCCTGTTTCAATACATTTTGGAAAGGATGTATTAAATGAATTAGCGGATACCATAAAATTGTACGGAAATAATATTCTGCTTGTCTATGGGAAAGGTTCAGTTGTTAAAAATGGTTATTATAATCTCGTTGTAAATATTTTAAACAAAAACGGAATAAAATATACCGAAATTTCCGGAATTAAACCAAACCCGGTTGATTCAGATGTTGATGAAGCAGTTAAAATCGGAAGACAAGAAAAGGTACAAGCCGTTTTAGCATTAGGAGGAGGAAGTGTAATTGACTCTTCAAAAGCGATGGCTTTATGTATTCCTGAAAACTTATCGGCATGGGAGGTGTTAAAGGGCAGGCAAAAACCCGAAAAAGCCCTTCCGTTGATTACGATTTTAACTCTTGCCGCAACCGGAACTGAAATGAACCATTTTTCCGTTTTACAAAATCATCAAACAAATGAAAAATTAGGATTTCGAAATCCCTTAATGTACCCGAAACATTCATTTTTAGATCCGCAGTTTACCATCACTGTCCCTAAAAACTATACAGCCTACGGTATAGCAGATATAATTGCACATGCATTTGAAGGGTTTTTCGGCGGTGGAAATTCACCTTTAGCTGATAAATTTGCTGCATCAATAATAACTGAATGTATTAAATTTGCTCCATTAGTTTTAAACGAACCTGATAATTACGAATACCGTGCAAATATTTTGCTCCAATCGACATATGCTTTAAACGGAACAACAACAATCGGTAAAATAAGCGGTGATTGGGGAACTCATGCAATCGGACACACCTTGTCTCTTTTATATGATATACCTCACGGAGCCAGTTTATCAATAGCTTATCCGGCTTGGTTTAAATTAATGAAACATCAAATTCCCGATGAAATAAAACGTCTTGCACAACTTATTTTTGGATTGAATGATATTGACTTATTTATTGAAAACTTAGAACAATTCTATATTTCAATTGAAACTCCCGTCAGACTTGAAGATGCCGGAATCAAACGAAACAAGAAAAATGAAATAGTTGAATTGATGAAGAAAAATCAAATTTCCGGATTTTTTCATAAATTTTCAAATTATGAGAAATTAACAGAACTCATGTATCGGTAATAAACATCAATGCAAACATTTTTATTTGAAACAGCACAAGAAATTTTACGAAAGTATAAACCTGATATACAATCGTATTGTTTTGTTTTTCCCAATAAAAGAACCAAATTCTTTTTCAGAAAGTATTATGCCCAACTTTACGGAGTATCGCATAAGGCTCCTGATATGAAAGAAATTAAAAGCTTAGTTGATGAATATACCGGTTTAAGAGATGAAGATAATTTAAAACTGATATTCGATTTATATAAAACCTTTAAAGAAATTAATCCGGATTTTATTAATGATTTTGATTCATTTTATAAACTCGGGGAAATTATTCTGTCAGATTTTAATGAAATAGACAATTGGTTGATAAACCCGAATCAAATTTTTCAAAACATTAATGATTTAAAAGAAATTGATATAAAATTTAGTTGGTTAACTGATGAACATCGTGAAATCTTAAAAACATTTTGGAAAAGTTTTACTCCGGAAAAATACAGCGTTGAGCAAGAAATGTTTATTCGCTTATGGAATATATTACCTTCGGTTTATAAAAATTTTACTGATAAACTTTTAAAAGAAGGCGCCGTATATTTCGGACTAAAATATCGTCGTTTATTTGAAAATTTAAACTCCGAAAAAATAAATAGTTCAAAATATAAAAAATATCTTTTTATAGGATTTAATGCTTTAAATCATGCAGAAATTGAACTTTTTAAGTATTTCGGTATAAAAAACCAAGCAGAATTTTATTGGGATACTGATGTTTATTACCAAAAAGACAAAAAACAGGAAGCAGGCGATTTTCTCAGACATAATTTTAAGTATTTGAATATCAATGACACAAATTTGCCGGATAATTTCTCGAAAAATAAATCTGTTAATTTAATCGGAGTACCTTTAAATGTAGGGCAAGTTAAAATTTTACCCTATATTTTTGATAACTTTGATATTTTAAAAGATGAAAATACCGCAATCGTATTGGCTGATGAAAATTTGTTGTTTCCGGCTTTAGGCTCTTTGCCTGATGATATAAATACTATAAATGTTACAATGGGATACCCTTTTAAATTAACTCCCTTATTTAGTTTAATTCGACAGTATTTCAATATACATATACAAGCTAAAAATATCGCTAAGACAGGCTTTTATCATAAAAATGTTACAGATATTATAAGAAATCCGTTTGTTAAGGAATTTGAACCGGAATTGTGTGAGAGAATTATTTCAGAAATTGAAACAAACAGCATCGTTTATGTCAAGAGTCAATATCTTATTGAACAAAAATCAAAATTATTTACTTATTTGTTTACTCAAATTCCGGAAAAAGAGTCAGTTTATTCCGTTTTAACAAATGTTTTAAACATATTATTTCTCTTGTTTGATAAAGAAAAAAATGACGGGGTCTTAATTCAATCTATTGAAAATGAATATATTCACAGAGCATACATAAAAATTAAACAATTTAGAGAAGTTATTCGAAATAATGATATTCAAATCGGGTTAAAACAAAGTTCAGAATTATTAATCAGAATTTTAAAACAAGAACAAATTCCTTTTGAAGGTGAAGCCGTAGAAGGTCTCCAGTTAATGGGTGTTTTAGAATCACGAAATATCGATTTTAAAAATGTAATTATTTTAGGTATGAATGAAGGGAAATTTCCTTCGGTTTCAAAATCTCCGTCTTTTATTTCTCAATCCGTCAGATATGCGTTCGGAATGCCTATGATAAAATATCAAGATTCAGTTTATGCCTACTTATTTTATAGATTAATTCAAAGAGCCGAAAATATTACATTTGTATATAATACTATTGTTAACGAAAAAAATTCCGGAGAAATCAGTCGGTTTATACAACAATTAAAATTTGAAACCGAATTTGAAATAAATGAATTTCAGTTTAATCAAAACCTAAATCTAAAAAAGAAAAACGAAATAATAATTGAAAAAACAGAACACATAATTAATAAACTTAATAAATATATTGTTAAACCGAATTTAGACTATAAAAAATTTTCTCCCGCAGGTTTAAGCACATATATTGATTGTCCGCTTCAGTTTTATTTTAAATATATTGCTGATTTAAAAGAAACAAAATCTGTTGAGGAAGCATTTTCTGCAGCCGAATTAGGTACAATTTTACACAATACATTAGATGCCGTTTACGAAACTATTTTAATTAATAATGAAAACAAATTAATTGAAAAAGAAGAAATTAAATCCCTGATTACAAAAATTGATGACTTTGTTGAAACGGAGTTTAAAAATAAATATAAAATATCTAAACTCGACGGCAGTCAAATTATTATAAAAAATGTGATTAAAAACTATGTGCAATCTGTACTCAAACGTGATGAATTTTATGCCCCGTTTTATATAGTTTCAAAAGAAGACGACAAATATTTTGCGGAAATTGATATTGATTTGAAAGAAAACCCTTTTAAAATAGGCATATCCGGAATAATTGACAGAGTCGATTTAAAAGACGGAATCTACCGAATTGTTGATTATAAAACCGGAAAAGTTCAAAATACCTTTAACGGAATAAATTCTTTATTTGACAAAGAAAAGAAGGACCGTTCAAAACACGTTTTGCAAATTTTAATTTATACCGTAATTTTCAGAAATCGTAATTTTCATAAGAATATTAAAATTAAACCCGCTTTGTTTTATGTCAGAACTATGAATACACCTGAATATTCAGAAACGGTTAAACTGAAAGAAAATCGTCAAACTGTTGAAATTAATGAGGAAAATATTAATATTTTTGAAGAGCAACTAATTTCTGAAATAAAATTATTAATTGAAGAAATTTTTAACGAAGACATTCCTTTTACGCAAACAAATAATAAGGAAACTTGTAATTATTGCAGTTATAAAGAGATTTGTTTATAAAATAGAAAAAAAAGATATTAACTGTGATTATATCAAATTTAAAAACATCTTAAAAACATATCTTATAATATGAATATATTTATTGTTATTTATAATTTTGCACACTTAAAATAAAAATTTTGAAAAAAATCAATTAAAATTATTATGGCAAAAAAAATAATAGAAGTAGAAGAAGTCGTTGTTAAATTTGCAGGAGATTCCGGTGACGGAATGCAACTTACCGGAACGCAATTCTCAAATACTTCGGCTTTAATCGGCGATGTCGTATCTACTTTCCCGGATTATCCGGCAGAAATACGAGCACCGCAAGGAACAGTCGGCGGAGTATCCGGCTTTCAGTTACATTTCGGTAAAATAGTTGATAATCCGGGTGATTATTCAGATGTTTTAGTAGCAATGAACCCCGCAGCATTAAAAGCAAACATCAGATGGGTTAAAGACGGCGGTACAATTATTATTGATACTGACTCATTTACAGATAAAAACTTTGAAAAAGCCGGTTGTGTTCAAGAAAAGTTAAAAGAAATTTACGAAAATTATAACGTCATAGAAGCACCTATGACAAGTTTAACAAAAGAAGCACTTGCCGATACCGGATTGGACAATAAAAGCATGGCAAGAAGTAAAAATATGTTTGCCTTAGGTATGGTTTATTGCTTGTTCGACAGACCGCTTACACATACAGAAGCCTTTTTTGATTCAAAATTCAAATCAAGTCCGGATGTTGCCGAAGCAAATAAAAAAGCCTTACGACACGGATTTAATTATGCCGATACCATTCATGCAATGCCTTCATACAGAGTGCAATCGGCTGATTCCATTGAAAAAGGAACCTACAGAAATATGAACGGAAATACAGCAACGGCTTGGGGGCTTTTAGCTGCTGCCGAAAAAGCAAATTTACCCTTCTTTTTAGGTTCATACCCGATAACACCCGCTTCTGAAATATTAATGGAAATTTCAAAACGAAAAGATTTGGGTGCTAAGTCTTTTCAAGCAGAAGACGAAATCGGAGGTATTGTTACGGCTATCGGTGCCGGTTTTGCCGGCAGTTTAGCTGCGACTTCAACTTCCGGACCCGGATTGGCTTTAAAAGCCGAAGCAATCGGTTTAGCCGTTATTACTGAGCTTCCTTTAGTTATTGTTAATGTGCAACGCGGAGGACCCTCAACAGGTTTACCCACAAAAACTGAACAAGCAGACCTTTTTCAGGCACTTTACGGAAGAAATGGAGAAAGTCCGGTTCCCGTTATTGCTGCAAGTACACCTTCTAATTGTTTTGATTATGCCTATATGGCTTCTAAAATAGCATTAGAACATATGACACCGGTATTACTTCTTACAGACGGTTTTTTAGCAAACGGAACCGAACCTTGGAAAATACCCTCAATGAAAGATATGCCGGCTATAAAAACAAAATTAAAAAAAGCAGGCAGCGGTGAATATCAACCTTATGCAAGAGATCCTAAAACATTGGTTCGCGAATGGGCTATACCCGGAACCGAAGGATATGAACACAGAATCGGCGGTTTAGAAAAAATGGATGTTACCGGAACAGTTTCATATGTTCCTGAAAATCACGAAGTTATGACTTACCACCGACAAAACAAAGTTGAAAAATTAGCAGAAGTATTTCCCGAATTAGAAATTGAAGGAGATAAAACAGCCGATTTATTGGTTATCAGTTGGGGAAGTACATACGGACATATGACAACTGCCGTAAGAGAATTAAATAAGGAAGGTATTAAAGTTGCACATGCTCATTTTTATTACATCAATCCGTTACCGAAAAATACCGAAGAAGTATTTTCAAAATTCAAAAAACATTTGGTTTGTGAAATTAATTTGGGACAATTTGCAGCTTATTTAAATACGAAATATCCGAAATTTAATTATAAGAAATATAATAAAATACAAGGATTACCTTTTACGGTAGTGGAATTAAAACAAAAATTTAAAGAAATAATTGAAAATAAATAGTTATGAGTAATCCAACATATACATTCAAAGATTTTAAAAGTGATCAGGAAGTCAGATGGTGCCCGGGTTGTGGTGATACTGCAATTTTGATGGCTGTGCAAAAAGCTATGGCAGAACTGGATCATAAAAAAGAAGATTATGCCGTTGTTTCAGGAATCGGATGTTCTTCTCGTTTCCCATATTATATGAATACCTATGGTTTTCACGGAATTCATGGTCGTGCAGGTGTTTTGGCTTCAGGCGTTAAAACTGCAAATCCGAAATTAAGTGTCTGGCAAATTACCGGTGACGGCGATGCTTTGGCAATCGGCGGAAACCATTTTATTCATGAAATCAGACGAAATGTTAATGTGAATATTTTACTTTTTAATAATCAAATTTACGGATTAACAAAAGGTCAATATTCACCGACATCATTATTCGGACAAATTACCAAAACTTCTCCTTACGGCACGGTAGAACAACCGTTTCATCCCGGAGAATTGGTAATCGGATCACAAGGTAAATTCTTCGCACGTTCCATTGACAGCAAAGTTAAAGAAACAACTGATATTTTAATTGAAGCTGAAAAACACATCGGAGCATCGGTTGTTGAAATTCTGCAAAATTGTGTTATTTATAATGACGGAGCTTATGATATAATCACATCAAAAGAAACGCGTGATGATAACCAAATTTGGTTAGAGCACGGCAAACCGATGGTATTCGGAAAGGATAATGAAAAAGGTTTAGTATTAAACGGCTTTAAATTGAAGGTTGTTAAAATTGGCGAAAACGGAATTAAAGAATCTGATATTTTAGTTCATGATGCAACGGAAAGTGATCCTTCATTGCATCTTGCTTTAATAAATATGAGAGTTAAGGACGGATTCCCGGTGGCTTTTGGTGTAATCAGAAAAGTTAAATCGGCTTCATATGAAATGTTAGTTGAACAACAAATAGAAGAAGTAAAAGCAAAATCGAAAATTAAAACTATGGACGATTTATTACACAGCGGAAGTACTTGGCTTGTGGAATAAAAAAATAATTTTTAAATTATAAAGCGTGTAAAAGATTTATTTTACACGCTTTTTTCTGACTTCGCACATAGGACACAATCGCAAAAACGTAAGTAGTTCATAATCAGACAAAATTAGTTTTGAGTTAATGATTTTTGAGTAATAGTGTCCAATATTAAATTTATTTGGCACTGCTTTAACAGGGTTTTCTATAAATAATAATCCATTGAGTTGTTTGCAAATAAAGTTCTGATTTAATGACTGTTATATGCTAAATAATAAGAATTTGTTATATATCATATTTCAGTTTGTAAGATTTTTAATTGAATTAACTGAAATCTAAATCAAAATCATTTTTTAATTTATCAAGATTTGGATTTTTATTGAGTAAATATTTGTATTTATCTTTTTCTGTGTATAAATTTTCCGGATTTGTTTCGTCAAGTTCTTTTACTCTGAAACAGATATCAAAAAATTGATTATTGAGTTCTTTTTTCATAAAGTCAATAATTTTTGATTTGTTATTCTCCAAGGTTTGCTCTAAGGAATTGTTAGCAAGAAGCAGTTCGTATTTAAAATCATCAATTTGGCTTAGTTTGCTTGTTTTTAATGCGTTATACAAACGCGGTTTGCTTGATAATTTTTCAACAAATTTTTTCCAAGAGGCATCTAATTTTATTTCATCAATTGTTTCTTTTTCTGAAATTTTTGTATAGTTTACCGCAGCTTCATTTTCTTCCTCAATGATTTGAGTATTTGCGATATTATTTAACGATACTCCTGATTTTTTAACAGGCGGCAAATTTTTAGGAAGGCTGATATTGTCTTTATTCGGATTTGATTCTGCATGATTTGTATTTGGTTTGTTTAATTGTAGGTTATTTGTCTCATTCTGAATAAGTTCTTTTTTCTCGGATGCCGATGAACACATTTTTAATAAAGCTAATTCAACTTGTAATCGTTTATTTATGCTGTTTCTGTATGCAAGGTCGGTTTGGTTTCCGATTTCGGACACTTTAAGCAAAAAATCGATATTACATTTTTTTGATTGAATTAAATATTTATCTTTAATGGAGGAACCTACTTCCAGTAATTCAACGGTTGAGGGGTCTTTACAAACCATTAAATCTCTGAAATGAGAACTTAATCCGGTAATAAAATGATGTCCGTCAAATCCGTTGTTTAGTATTTCATTGAAAATCAGTAGTGTTTGAGAAATGTTATTTTCTAAAATCATATCAGTCAGTCGAAAGTAATAATCGTAGTCAAGAACATTTAAATTTGCTATTGTTGCCTGATATGTAATTTTTTCGCCTGAGAAACTGACAATTTGATCAAAAAATGAAAGTGCATCTCTCATAGCTCCGTCTGCTTTTTGAGCAATTATATTTAATGCTTCCGGTTCTGCCGTGATATTTTCTTTTTTTGCAATAAAGCTGAGGTATTCAACTGCATCTTCAACTTTAATGCGGTTAAAGTCAAAAATTTGACATCGAGATAAAATTGTGGGGATAATTTTATGTTTTTCAGTAGTTGCCAAAACAAAAACGGCATATGAAGGGGGTTCTTCTAAGGTTTTTAAAAAAGCATTAAACGCTTGAGATGACAACATATGTACCTCATCTATGATATATACGCTGTGCGAACCGATTTGAGGAGGGATTCTTACTTGTTCGATTAAGCTTCTGATATCTTCAACAGAATTATTGGAAGCTGCATCCAATTCATGAATATTATACGAACGGCCTTCGTTAAACGCAATACATGATTCACACTCATTACATGCTTCAAAATCCTCGGTTCGTGATGCACAATTTATTGTCTTTGCAAAAATTCTGGCGCAAGAGGTTTTCCCGACACCTCTGGGACCGGCAAATAAATAGGCATGAGCCAGATGCTTGTTTTTTATTGAGTTTTTAAGTGTAACAGTAACAGATTGTTGTCCGACTACTGATTTAAACGTAATCGGTCTGTATTTTCTTGCAGAAACAATGTAATTTTCCATATTAAAGACAAAAGTACTAAAGAATAATTAAACGAGCAATGAGAGTTTTAAACAAATAATTAAATTTGGTTAACAACTCCTTTATTTACGTTGAATAATTTATAATTTCCCTTAACTTTTTCAATAACTCGTTTTACTCGATTCGGATTTGTATCACTGATAAAAATTTGTCCGAAGTGGTTATTTCCGGTTAATTTTATAATTTCTTCCGCGCGTTCGGAATCAAATTTATCAAATACATCATCTAATAATAAAATCGGATTTATTTTACTGACCTCTTTAATGAAATCAAATTGTGCAAATTTAAGTGATATTAAAAATGTTTTTTGTTGCCCTTGTGACCCTGCTTTTCTCAGCTCAAGTTTATTTATTTTGAAATTCATATCGTCTCGATGAATTCCTTTGGATGTATATCCTAAAATTTTATCCTTTTCAATATTTTGTTTTAATAATTTACTGAATGAGCCATTATGTAAATGAGAATCATAGCTTAGTTCTACATTTTCATTTTTTTTTGAAATAAGTTCGTAATATTTTGAAAAAACAGATTGTAAATCAGCAATAAAAATTTTTCTTTTATTATAAATATGTTCTCCGTATTGACATAATTGTTCATCGTAAATTTGTATGGTTTCATAATCAAGATGACCGGTTTTAATGCTGTTTTTTAAGAGTTTATTTCTTTGCAAAATGATTTTAGAATATTTGATAATATCATATAAATATTCTTTATCATATTGTGAAATAACCGAATCAATATATTTTCTTCGCTCATCGCTCGTGCCTGAAATTAAAACAATATCATCGGGTGATACCATAACAATAGGTATTAACCCGATATGCTCTGAAAGTTTTTTATAAACATTGTCATTTCGTTTAAATATTTTCTTTTTTTCATTGCTGAAACCGCAGTATATATTTTCTTTGGTTCCGTTTCGGATGTATTCTCCTTTAAGAGAAAAGAAATTGCTTTCTGAGTTTATGTTCAGCGAATCGTTTGTATTAAAGTAGCTTTTAGTAAACGACAAATAAAAAACAGCATCAAGAATATTTGTTTTTCCTGCCCCGTTATTTCCTGTAAAGCAATTTAATTTTTCTGAAAAATTAAGATTTAGCTCTTCTAAATTTTTATAGTTTAATATTTTAAGTGATTCTAAGTACATAAAATTAATTAGGTTTAACAGCTGACTAAAATAGACTAAAATAGGATATTCAAAAATTATTTATTTTTAGCTTAAATTTTTTAGTTAATTCGTATTTTTTGATACTTTTGCGGTTCGATTTTAAAAACAAAAAAGTAAAATGGCAAAGAAAGCAAAACAAAAATTAGACAGTGGTTTTGAAACAATTGAAGGTTCAATTTCGAAAACAGAACAATTTATTGAAAAATATCAAAAACAATTAACCATTGCAGCCGTTGCAATTTTAGTAGTAATAGGATTAATTTTTGCATATAAGAAATTTATTATAGAACCTCAAAACGAAGAAGCGCAAGAACAAGTTTATGTA
The DNA here is from genome assembly GCA_020720665.1 of Acetofilamentum sp. Taxonomy (GTDB): domain Bacteria; phylum Bacteroidota; class Bacteroidia; order Bacteroidales; family JAADGE01; genus JAADGE01. Next base: position 25,330 of record DYOF01000024.1, read on the forward strand.
GCTCAACAATATTTTGAAAGAGATTCATTTAACTTAGCTTTAAACGGAGACGGAGATTTCCCCGGATTTTTGAGTATTATTGATGAATACGGTTCATCAAAAGTTGCCGAACTTTCATATTTATATGCCGGAATTTGTTATTTTAAATTGGGTGAATTTGATAATGCGATTGAATATCTGTCAGACTTTTCTACAAGTGATGCTGTTTTAACTGCTATTTCAGAAGGTACTTTAGGCGATTCATATGTAGAATTAAATAATTTTGAAAAAGCGGCAGATTATTATCAAAAAGCAGCAGATGCTTCCGATAATAAATTAACAACACCTATATTTTTAATGAAATTAGGCAGAGTGTATGAAGAACTCGGAAGTAATGAAAAGGCTAAAGTTGCCTATGAACGTATTAAAAAAGATTACAGAGACACAGAAGAAGGACGCTCAATTGATAAGTTCATTACACGAGTAAATTTAAAATAGTGTATAAAAATATAACAGTTTAAGCCGAGAGAAATCTCGGCTTTTTTTATTTGATAAGATTCAATCCTTCTCCTGCTGATTCGTTGTCAGGACTATTCATTAATACTTTTGTGAATAAAATTTTAGCTTCGTTTGTTTTTCCTAAAAAATAGTCTGTCCATGCCGTCATTAATAATGCATCATAATCAAAAGGGTATAAATCAAGAACTTTTTCAAAAGATGAACCGGCTTTTGAATAGTTTTTTTGTCCGTAATAAATTAATCCTAATCGATAATTAGCTGTTGTGCTTTTAGGATTTACTTCAAGGATTTTATTGTACAAATTAA
>DYOF01000156.1 GCA_020720665.1 Acetofilamentum sp.
GTCGGTCGAGTAATGCTTAAAGTTCTGGAAGAGAGGAATTTGCCGATAACGGAGTGTCAAGTTTACTTCCGGTGAGGGCTTCGCCGTTCACAAGTTTGTTGTTTTTTATTTTCAATCATAAAATCCAAATATTCATATATTTTTGGTATCAGAAAGAATGGTAAATTCATTAAGTTAAACATTTTGCCCTCTATTGTTTGTGTTTTTTGAATTTCAAATTTACCGGAATAAATTCTTACAGCAAAATTATGAGGACAATTATCTATAAATTGATGCAAAGACCTTAATCTGCCGGACTTTCCGGTTTTTACTTCTATCGGTATAAGCAAATTTTTATATGGAATAACAAAGTCAATTTCAGCATTAGATTGTTTTTTCTCACGTACCCAAAAGTTTAACCCTGAATTTAAAGGCATCAGCGGATTTAGTTCCTGTGCTACGATATGTTCTGCAACAAAACCGTCGTTTACATCAATAATCTCTTCGTTGCTGAAAATTTCTTTCTGTAAACCGGCAGCATAATTTACTAAGCCTGTATCTAAAAGTAATAGTTTGGGGCTTTTTCTGAGATTTTTTTCTATTGGAATTTTAAAATTTACAGTAGGGTAAATAACTTTAAGAATTAATGCTTTTTCTAATATTTCAAATACTTCTCTTATTTGGTCAGATTTATAATTTGAATTACCAAAACCGGTGTATTTTAATCGTTTACCGGCTTCAAAAAAACTTTTTTCAAAAACAAATCTAATGAGTTTTGTTTGATTGGTATTTTGAGAATATTTTTCAATGTCATCTTTGTATGCTGTTAAAAGTGAATGATTTATATCATTTAAAGCTATCAAATCACCGGTTTTCAAATAATTTGCAACAATCTCAGGCATTCCGCCTATTAATGCAAACTTTGAAAAAAGTGATTCGAATTTTTTGTTTGCATATTCCGGTATCGGAACAGTATTGTAAACATCAATTAAATCGGCATTATAAGCAGTAACAAACTCGTCAAAAGTGAAAGGAAACATATACATATATTCTACCCGACCAACCGGAAAAGAAATTGTCCTGTCAATTAAACTTTCTAACAGCGAGCCTGCTGCAATTATGTATAATTGTGGATATTCCTCATAAAAATACCTTAATTGTCTTACAGCTTCGGGTGAATTTTGAATTTCATCAATAAAAATTAAAGTTTTTGTGTAGTCTATTTTTTGATTTTTATAAAAGAAAATTGCTTCTATAAGCTCTCGGATTTTTAAATTATAAACAAAAATTTGTTTATCTTCGGGTTTGTCTAAATTTAATTCAATATACTGATTAAATTTTTTTGAAAATTCTCGCACAACAGTAGTTTTACCAACTTGTCTTGCCCCACGCAGAATTAAAGGTTTTCTATTATCTTTTACAGCCCATTCGGATAATTTATTTTGAATTTTTCGAAAATACATAAGTAAGTTGACCGTTTTAAGTGTATAGTTGATAGTTTATAAAGTTTTGAATTTCATTTAATTACAGATGTATCAATTTATAAAAAATTTTGTTCTGTTACATATTAATTTTTTTTCAAATGTATAAATAATCTTCTTTAAAAAACACTTTTTTGATATATTTTACAAAATACTAATTATCAACAATTAATATGTAAATAGAATATAAAGTCAGGATTATATTTCAATTATTATGGGTCAAAGTAATGGTTATGTTTTGGTTTTTAAGTACCAAAGTAAGGGATAGTTCAGTGTATAGTCAAGTCAGTAGTGTATAATTCATAGCGACAACTATGCACTATGCACTAATAAATCAGCACAAACGCTGCCCATGCAAATGCGCTGCCTTTTACGTCTTTGTATTTTTCTTTGATGTCGGTTATTTGCGCAAAAAAGACAAACGGCAACAGAGATAAAAGAATAATTAAGATATTTTTCATTGATTATAAGATTGTTCAAAATAGAATTGTACTTTTGTTTTTTGTTTCAAAATTAACATATATTGTTTTATAAACAAACCTTAGTTATTTTTTCAAAATGAAATACCCTTTTAAAACCCTTATTCGCATAAAGCACACTATTTTCCTTGTGAACCTTGTGAAAAACTTTGTGTTCTTTGCGGTAAAAGATTTAACTTAATGAAACACCCATGAGAAAAAATCTCACATCAATTGAATTAAAACAATTATAAACCAATAACTTACGAAATATTTTAGAAATGAAAATTGCCCTTATAGGTGCCACCGGCTTAGTCGGTCGAGTAATGCTTAAAGTTCTGGAAGAGAGGAATTTGCCGATAACGGAGTTCATTCCGGTTGCGTCAAATAAATCTGTCGGAAAAGAGATTATTTTTATAAATAAAATACACAAAATAATAAATATTGAAACAGCAGTTCAATTGGCACCTGAAATTGCTATATTTTCTGCAGGTTCAGAACTTTCATTACAATTTGCACCTGAATTTGAAAAAAAAGGCACCTATGTTATTGATAATTCATCGGCTTGGCGAATGGATAAATCAAAGAAATTAATTATTCCCGAAATTAATGCCGAAATTCTTGATAAAACAGATAAAATTATTGCCAATCCGAATTGTTCAACCATACAAATGCTTATGGTTTTAGCTCCGCTTCATAAACAATATACCGTAAAAAGAGTTATTGTTTCAACCTATCAGTCAGTTACGGGTACCGGAGTAAAGGCATTAAAACAATTAGAAAACGAAGAAAAAAACATTGCCGGTGAAACCGTTTACCCTTACCAAATTTACAGAAATTGTTTAGCCCAGTGTGACGCATTTACAGAAAACGGATACACAAAAGAAGAAATGAAATTGGTAAACGAAACAAAAAAAATTCTTGATTCAAAAATTAATGTCAGCGCCACAGCTGTAAGGGTTCCGGTTACAGGCGGACATTCAGAATCGGTTAATATTGAATTTGAATCTGAATTCGAACTTTCAGAGGTACGAAAAATTTTAGAAGAATCTCCCGGAATAATCGTACAAGATGATATAAACAATAGCATTTATCCGATGCCCATAAGTTCGGAAGGTAAAAATGAGGTATTTGTAGGCAGAATCAGGCGTGATTTTTCAAATCCCAAAAGCCTTAACCTTTGGATTGTTTCCGACAATTTAAGAAAAGGCGCAGCCACAAATGCAATACAAATTGCTGAATACGTCATCCGTAAATTCTTTTAATTATAAAATATGCGAATTGTAATTCAAAGAGTTTCAGAAAGCTCCGTACATATCAACAGACAATTAAAAGCTCAAATCGGTAACGGATTAATGATTTTGGCAGGGTTTGAAGAAAATGATACCGAAGAAGATATTGTTTGGATGAGTAAAAAAATATCTTCATTAAGAATTTTTGATGACGACCAAGGGGTAATGAATTTATCAGTATGCGATGTGAAAGGCGAAATTTTACTTATCAGCCAATTTACACTATTTGCAAAAACTAAAAAAGGCAACCGACCTTCATATATTAAAGCGGCTAAACCCGAATTATCTATTCCTTTATATCACACGTTCATCAATCAATTAACCATTGAAAGCGGCATTCAAGTAAAAAGCGGCGAGTTCGGAGCCGATATGCAAATTTCATTAATTAACAACGGTCCGGTAACAATTATAATTGACAGTAAAAATAAAGAATAAATAACACATGAACAATCAATAATTAATTATGTTTTTGTATCATTGCATAACTATTAAAACTAAAAAAATGAAACCGATTCTCTTTCTAAGTATAATTTCTGCTTTCATCCTAACATCTTGTTGTGATGAGAAGAATACAAATGCAGCTGAACAATCTGCGAATCAAACCCAATTAATTGATTCGACAAATAATTCAGAATATTTAACTTATGCAACCCTTTGGTATCAAAAATCAGCCGAATTACAGGCAATTTATTATCAAAACTTTAATCTGGCAAAATTAATGCTTGATAAATATATTAAAGAAAATCGTTTAAAACTAAAAAAGAAACCCCGAGCAATTATCACCGATATTGACGAAACCGTTTTAGACAACAGTCCGTACAATGCAAATTTAATTCTAAAAGGAACATCTTATAATAAAGAAACTTGGAACGCTTGGGTTAATGAAAAAAGAGCAAAAGCCCTGCCGGGTGCATTAGAGTTCTTAAAATATGCACAAGAAAAAGGAATTGAAATATTTTATATCTCAAACAGAAACACAAATGAAATTGACCCGACCATTGAAAATTTAAAAAACGAACACTTTCCGTTTGCAGATAAAGAGCACATGTTTTTCAAAACAGAAACTTCCGATAAATCAATCAGAAGAAATAAAATTGCCGAAACTCATGAAATAATTCTCTTATTAGGCGATAACCTTAGAGATTTTGATGAAATTTTCGGAAATCGAGGGAATGATGCCGGGTTTAACGTTACGGCTGAAAATAAAAATAAATTCGGCTCTGTATTTATTGTTTTCCCGAATCCGATGTACGGCGAATGGGAAAAACATATCTACAAGGGTAATTTTGATAAATCTGATGCTGAAAAAAAAGAAAGCAGAAGACAGATGTTAATAAAATAAACAAAAT
>DYOF01000157.1 GCA_020720665.1 Acetofilamentum sp.
TAATTCACCTTTAATGCAGTATGATGCAAATATATTACCCATTGTTGAATCTTCCTAAGCCGGAACAACAATCGGAATATTTTTTTCGGCAGCTACAAACATCCGACTGTTTTTAGGGTCAATTTCATTTTCAGAGCCGTTTAATGAGCACTTCCCGTAACAAGTAATTTAGTTCCGGTTTGTTTCACAATATTTTGATAGTATTCTTTTGAATAACCCGGTTGTTTTAAATGCGGATTTTGTTGTCCCGGAATTTCTGTTTTAATATTTCCGTCCATGTATTTCATAAACAAATAATGATAAAATTCTTTCCAGCCTTTTACTAATGCATCAGCATTACTGGCAGAAAAATCGGTAATAAATTCAAGGGCTAAATTTTTATCGGTTTCAAATAATGAAATCGCTCCGGCATCAACTGCTTTAACTTTTTTTACGAAAGCGGTTTCTAAATTTTGTTGCTTTTCATGGATTTCAGGATGGATAACACTATAGCGTGTATAGGCAAAATTTGATACTTGATTAAACACCCAAAATGCCGAATTATCAGACCATTCCATCATCTTTCCGTTTCCTCTTTCAAAGGTTTCAGGTATGTGCGTACTTGAAGAATAAATCGGCGTATAAACCGTACTTGCGGCATCATCCACACTAAACCACAAAATACCTCCAATTTCATTCGGCATCCGACTTCTTGATTGAGCAATAAATGAAAATCCGGTTTGTTGTGTAGCAGTTGCTCGTTCATTACAAAAATGTAAAGTATCCGTTTTTTGAGATTTGAATAATTTAGTCAGTTCTTTACTGCCGTCATTTGTTACTTCCCATGTTAAAGGGCGCCATCTGTATGGATTTCCGTATGGTCCGGCTCCTATGTCTTTGCTCATATCCAATTCAGTTCCTTCTAAATGGTCTCGCATAAAATTCATCATATCTTGAACTGAAATTTTTCTGTCGGGTTTAATCCATAAAGGCATTCGGTTGCTTGCGTAATTTTCTTTTGTAATCGGAGTGTTTTTTAAATGTTCCTTTTTGTGAGTTACATCACCTTTTACATAATTAAAATATTTCATCATATCGTTGTTCACCTCTTTAAACATTGCCCAAACTCTAATTTCACAGAATCTGGCACCGCCGAAATCAACCGGTGCATAAACATCGGAGAAACTAAAATCAACATCTTCACCGGTATATAAACCTTTTGATTTTGCAAATGAAATGACATCTTTAGCATATAAACAATTTTCAGAATCATTTAAAGGAAATGTAGTAATTCTGGCTTGATTGGCGTGTCCGCTGATATATCCGTCAGGTATTTTACGGGCTACCCAAACAGCTCCTTTCTCGCCTTCACCTTTCCCGATTATTTCCATTATCCACACTTCATTCGAATCTGAAATTGAAAACGATTCACCGCTGCTGTAATAACCATATTTCTCCATTAAACCGGCAATAATTTGAATTGCCTCGCGTGCTGTTTTAGAACGTTGCAAAGCTATGTACATCAAACTTCCGTAATCCATAATTGCTCCGGTTTGAGATGCTAATTGTTCGAGACCTCCGTAGGTTGTTTCACCGACGGACACTTGAAATTCATTCATATTACCTACAACATTATATGTATGAGCTATTTGCGGAATTTTACCTAAGAATTTTCCTGTATCCCATTCATACACCTCTAACATACTTCCGGCGGGCCAATCCATTGCGGGCCAATGATATAATTCACCGTACAATACATGAGAATCTGCAGCATAACTAATCATCACGGAACCGTCATCAGAAGCTCCTTTAGTTATTAAAAAATTGGTGCAGGCATCGGTATTTTTGTTGATAACAAATACAAATGACAACAAGAATATAAAAGACATTAATTTCTTCATTTTTTAAAATTTTGATTTTTATTAAATTTAAATAACAGCTAACAAAAATAAAAGAATTAATAATATTTTAGCTATTTTTGTTATACTTTATATTAAAAAAAGATATGGCAAGCGAAAAAGAAAATCAAATTTTAAAAACAATACGAGAAAAATCAAACCTAAAACAAAACGTATTTTCAAATACGTATCAGGTTTTTAATGATTTAAAAACTGTTTTATCAGAAATGGAAACTGATTATAACCAAAAGTTAAAAACAGATGTTTTAAAACCACCTTTTAAATACCAAAATATAAGTGATTTTCAATGTGAGCTAAAAGTTGCCGGAGATATTTTAGTTTTTCAAATGCATTCAAATATTTTTGAATTTGACCGCGACCACGGCGTATGGAAAATCAGTTATATTAAAAATGACTCAATGGCTTCTTATTCCGGCATCATTAACATCTATAATTTTTTAGCTGATTCTTTTAAGTATAACAGAATTAACGACTTAGGCTACTTAGTCGGACGCATTTTTATTAACAAAGATTTTCATTATTTTGTTGAAGGAAAACGTCAGATGGGTTTTTTGTATAATGATTTCGGCAATGATATCATTAATAAAGAAGGTTTAAAAACAATTGTTGATACCGCCATAGCTTATTCATTAGATTTTGATTTGTTGGTGCCGCCTTATGAAAACATGAAAGTAATTACAGTTGAACAAATTGAAATGAAACGACAGAACTCACATATACAAACCGGTAAACGTTTGGGGTTCGGATTTCGTTCGGATGATGTGTACGGGGAAGAAAATAATCCGGTTTACACCGGCGGGTAAACAATTAGTATTCATATTTTTAACATTCAAATATTTCCTTAAATCCGTAAATTGTATGCTGTTTTATAACATTCAAATATTTATCTATGTTTTATTTCTTATATGTTAAAAAAAATTAACATTAATTTTTAAATAAATAGTCTCAGTATATTTTTTAATTAATAATAATATTTTATTTTTGTTGTATTGTTTAACTAAAAAATTTATATTATGGATGACAAAGTAAAAGACTTTTTAACGTTCAGAAAAATGATTACTCCTATTTTTATCCAAATTATTTTTTGGATTGCTGTTGCTGTAACCATTATTTATGGATTTTATATTTTATTTAACGGAGCTGCCGGACAAGGTATTTTAACTATACTTTTAGGACCTATCGCAGTAAGAATCTGGACTGAATTATTAATTGTAATTTTTAAAATTAATGATACATTAACAGATATCAAAAACAACACAAAAAAAGTAGCGTAAATCTTTTTTAATGAAACAAAAAAGAGGCTTAGTGCCTCTTTTTTTATTCGTTAGTTTTTAAGATACTGCCGGTTATTTTCATTAAGTCATATTCTGTTACAATCAAATTAAATTTAGATTGAATTAAACGGTTTGCCGAATTCAAATATGACAATTGAATGTCCCTGTAATTGAATGAAGTAATAGCACCGGCATTAAATTTTTCTTCGGCAATATCTAAATTCAATTTTGCAGCTTTATAATTTTCCTCCGAAACATTTAATAATTGTTTACGATTTTCTGTTAATTGCCAAATCATAAATAAATTATTCTTCATCAGCATTTCTAACTCTTCGGTTTGCAGAATGTTTTTTTCAGATTCAATTTTTGCGTTACTGATATTACGTTTTCTGTTGTTCCCGTTAAATATTGTATAGGATAAAGATAGGTTGGCATAAGCACCGTATGTGTACGGATGATATTGATACTCATCAAGATAAGATATCATACTGTTGGTATGGTCAGCACCGGCATTCAATGATAATGAGGGATACATTGTACTTTTAGCCAATTTAACTGTATTGTCAAGAATTTCTTTATTTAAGTATTGAATTTCTAATACAGAATTTTTTTCAAGCATTAGATTTTCCATATCCTCTAATGAATATACAGTGTCTTTTATCATAAAATCATCGGTCGGAACATACTCTTTTAACTCATTGTCACCTAATGTTTTTGATAATTCTCTGTCTGCTGATTTCTTATTCATCAGTTGCATCAGATAATTTGCCGAATCGGTTAAAAAATTATTTTGAAGTTGTAACACATCATAAGTTACCGCTACTCCCAAATCCTTTTTAAGTTGAATATATTTATATCTGTCTTTTGATAATTTCATTAATTCTTCGGCAACTTTTAATTTTTCTGCTTCCAACAATACCGAATAGTATGCATTAACGATATTTGTAATTGTATTTTCCAGAGTATTTTTCAGGCTGAGTTGCGACATACGTTCATACAATTCTAAATTATTTTTATTTAAACGAACAGCAAAGCCGTTAAATAAAATCATTTGTGCATTAAGAGCCGGAGTTAAACTGTTTGTAATTACGTCGCTTCTTCCGCCGGTATATTCATTTAAACTGTTTGCGTATCTGTTTGATTGGCTGACACTTAGGCTTACCGTAGGTAAACGTCCGGCTTTTCCCCGGTCGTTATTATTTTTAGCAATTTCAAGTTCCTTATTTCCTATAAGAATTTGATAATTCTCTTTTAAACCTTTTATAATTGCTTCGTCCAGACTGATTGAAATAAGCGAGTCTGTTTGAGCACTGACCAATAGTGATGCAATTATTGCAAATATAAATAATATTGATTTTTTCATGTGTCTAAAAATTTGTAATT
>DYOF01000158.1 GCA_020720665.1 Acetofilamentum sp.
AATATTCATATTATTTTCAGTTATCTTTTTAATGATAAATACAGTTGAGGCTCAAAGAAGAACTTCAACCGTAAAATGGTTTAGTTTAGCAGCCAAAGCAGGAATAGGAAATTCTGTTTTATTAAATGTTGACCTTATTGAAGACGGAAATGTTGATTTGAGTTTTTACACATTAAGCCAATCATACGGCGGACGATTTACATTTACAATAGGTGATAATATAGGTTTCGGAACCGAATTATTGTTTTCGTCATATGGTCAGAAATATGATATTTTGAACAATGAAACGTCTTATATTAAAGAAATAAGCATGAAAGGCGTAGATTTGCTGCCGTTTTTCAGGTATTCAGGAGATAACGGTGCATATTTGGAAGTGGGAAGTAAAATAAGCACAATAAATACAATACAGGAAACAAATTCAATTCCTACGGTAATGAATCGGGATAACTTAATGCAATTTTATGAAAATAAGTTTACAAGTTTAGTTTTCGGGTTCGGAACTGCTTTATATAAAAGCGAACGAATTGATGTAAATGCCGGCATACGAATGGCGTATTCTTTTAAAGATATTACTCCTTATGAAACTTATAATGTTACTGCCGACGGATATTATATACCGGATTATACAAAATCACACCCCACAAATCCCTTGTCAGTTCAAGCTATAATTGAGCTTAATTACTTTTTCGCTTTTTGGGGCGATGCATCGTGCGGAAGGGGTCGTTTAATGCTCTTTAAATAAACCGAATTAATGTCGCAAATATCAGATATTAAGACTCTTGTGGAGTCTGAGATGAAAGAATTTGAAGCGTTTTTTAAAACTGCCGTAAAAACAAAAGTTCCTTTGTTAGATATTGTAATGAATTACATCATCAGAAGGAAAGGAAAGCAGATGCGTCCGATGTTTGTATTTTTATCAGCGAAACTTGTAGGTGAAACTAATAAACGAAGCTTTATTGCTGCTACATTAATAGAATTGATGCATACGGCAACGCTTATTCATGATGATGTTGTAGATAATGCCGAAAAACGAAGAGGTTTTTTTTCAATTAACGCACTATGGAAATCAAAAATTGCGGTTTTAACCGGAGATTATTTACTTTCAAAAGGATTATTATTGGCTATTGAAAATAAGGAATTTGAATTGTTGGAAATAGTTTCGGAGGCTGTTAAAGAAATGGCGGAAGGAGAATTGTTACAAATAGAAAAATCAAGAAAACTAAATATTACCGAAGAAACTTATTTTGAAATAATTTATAAAAAAACAGCAACATTAATTGCTGCGTGTACGGCTGCGGGCGGTAAGTCAGCAAATTCATCAGAAGAACAAATGTTGAAATTAAAGGAGTTCGGAAAATATGCCGGTTTAGCTTTTCAAATTAAAGATGATTTGTTTGACTATCAAAAAACAAATTTAACAGGAAAACCTACGGGTAACGATATTCAGGAAAAAAAAATAACACTGCCTCTGATTTATGCCCTTAGCAAAGCAGAAAATCATCAAAAAAGAAAAATTTTTAAAATCATTCAAAAGTATAATACCGATAAAAAAAGTGTTCAAACCGTCGTTAATTTTGTTAAAGAAAAAGGCGGATTAGACTATGCCGAACTAAAAATGAATGAATACAAAAATAAAGCAATCGAAACACTTTCTTTATTTCCGAATTCGGACGAAAAAACTGCCTTAATTCAGTTGGTTGAATATATTACGATAAGGAAGAATTAGTTTATAACTGTCGAATCCGGAGGACATACCCTGATTTGCGGATTTAAGGTAATATTAAAACTGTATTGCCGAAGCCTCATATTAAACAAAATATCCGGTCGGATAATTAATTGCTTACATCAACGTTATCTATTCGTATTATTTTAATACTTTTGTTTTTAAATTTAGTAAAATCTTGAAATGGAGAATTTTAAAAATGATGTTGAAGCGGTAAATGCGCTTAAAAAAACGTATGACATTTTCTTTTCTGAAATTAACAAAGTTATTTACGGACAAGACGCAATTATTAAAGAAGTTTTAATTTCAATTTTCAGTAACGGGCACTGCTTATTGGTAGGTGTTCCCGGCTTGGCTAAAACCCTCTTGGTTAATACATTAGCCGAAGTTTTGAGCTTAGAATACAAACGCATTCAATTTACCCCCGATTTAATGCCTTCGGATATTATCGGTACCGAAATTTTAGATGAAAACAGAAAATTCAAATTTATAAAAGGTCCGTTATTCTCAAATATAATTTTAGCCGACGAAATTAACAGAACACCTCCGAAAACACAGGCAGCTTTGCTTGAAGCTATGCAAGAAAAAAATGTAACGGCAGCAGGAATTAAATACGAATTAGCTAAACCTTTTTTTGTTTTGGCTACGCAAAATCCGATTGAACAAGAAGGAACCTATCCTTTACCTGAAGCACAATTGGACAGATTTATGTTTAATATTTGGTTAGACTATCCGGATTTTGAAGACGAGTTGACAATTGTTAAAAAAACAACATCTGATGAAATTATAAAACTTAATCAAGTTATCAGCGGCGAAGAAATTTTATATTTTCAACAATTGGTAAGGCGCATACCTATAAATGATAATGTTCTCAAATATGCAGTAAGTTTAGCCGCCGCCACTCGGCCGAAAACAAAAAAAGCTAATGAATTAGCCGATAAATATCTGGAGTGGGGTGCAGGTCCGCGAGCATCACAATATTTAGTCGTAGGAGCTAAAGCCCACGCTGCATTACAAGGCAAATATTCGCCGGACATAGAAGATGTTAAAGCCATTGCACATCCGGTTTTACGTCATAGAATCGTCAGAAATTACAAAGCAGAAGCTGAAGGCATTTCGGTTGATGATATTATTAAACAATTGTTATAGACCTTTTTTGAAAAAAATCATTTTAATACTCCGGTTTTTTGTAATAGGAATTACAGTTTTTTCACAAAAAAAAATTGATTTCGACTCAAAATTTCTATTTACTACAGAAGAACTCGGAACAGATATTAAAGTCTTAACAGACAGCGTAGTGTTTAAACATGAAAACTCAATTATGTTTTGCGACAGTGCATTATTTAACTATGGCGAAAATTATTTTGATGCCTACGGAAATATTAAATTGGTAAAACCTACCAAAAATAAAGACACCGTTTTTTTATACGGCGATACACTGCATTATTCAGGAAAAAAGAAATATGCGAAAGTAAGAAACCGAGTCGTTCTTGAAAAGGACAGTATGGTTTTAACTACCGACAGTTTAGATTATGATTTAGGAAAAAATATCGGCTATTATTTTAACAAAGGAACTACAAAAAACGGAAAAGACACAATCAGAAGTGTTTTCGGTTATTATTTTGCCGATGATAATGAATTTTTCTTTAAAAAAGATGTAAGCCTCACAAATCCGCGTTTTAAAATGTTTTCTGATACACTTATGCACAATACATTAACTGAAATATCATATTTTAAAGGACCAACCGAAATTTTAAGCGACTCGAATTATATTTATTGTGAAAACGGATGGTATAATCATAAAAAAAATATATCACAATTTAACCAAAATGCATATTTAATAAACAAAGAACAAAGCTTAAAAGGAGACAGTTTATATTATGACCGAAACAGCGGGATAGGAAAAGCCTTTAAAAACGTAATTTTTCATGACACAATACAAAACGTATTATTATTAGGAAACACCGGCTTATACAACGAAAATAATTCTTTTTCTTTGATGACCGATCGTGCTGTATTTGTTCAAGTTACTGATGGCGACTCCTTATTTTTACATGCTGATACACTTCAAACTTACAAAGATTCGGTTATTATTAATGATAAATACAAAACGTTTAGAATTATTCAAGCATTTCATCATGTAAAAGGCTATAAATCAGACTTCCAATTTAAATGTGATTCAATGATTTACAATTTGAAAGATTCTGTAATTGAACTCAGAATAAATCCGGTTATGTGGTCTGACTCTAACCAACTGTCAGCTGAATATATCGAAATTCAGACTTATAGAAATGAAGTTGATAGAATAGATTTGTCAAATACAGCATTCATAATTTCGCAATCAGATTCAATACGGTTTAATCAAATTTTCGGGAAAAATATGTCGGCTTATGTTGAAAATAAAGAGTTGTATTTAATTGACGTTGCCGAAGAGGGTAAAACGGTCTATTTTATAAGAGATGACCAAAATAAATTAATAGGTGTCAATTTTTTAAATTGTACCGACATGGAAATTCATATGAAAGATAATAAAGTAGATATGATATGGTTTTTCGATAAACCTACGGGGAAATTATATCCCCCGTTATCACTTGGAGAATCCGAAACAAAACTACCAAATTTTAAATGGGATATTGAACAACGCCCGTTAAAAAAAGAAGATATATTTATCCGGAAAAAAGAAGCTGTTGAAACAGAAAATTCAGAGACAGTAATTGAAAATAAATCTGATTTTTAATTTGTAACCACC
>DYOF01000159.1 GCA_020720665.1 Acetofilamentum sp.
AATTTGCAGATTATTAATTAATTATAAATTTTTAGACACATGAAACGAAAATTAATTATTATTGGTTCCGTTATCGTTATATTAATCCTGTCATTTGTTATAATGGGGTCATTAAGTAAAATGAAACCTGAAGTTAAAAAGGAAGAAAAACCTTTAATTAAAAAATTTGTAAAAGCCTCTCAAATAAAATACGGAGAAATACAAACAGAATTTAAAGAAACCGGAAGAGTCTCTTCTCAAAATTCTATAGATTTAAGCACAGAAGTCAGAGGAAAAATACTACTCGGAGCAATTCCTTTTAAAAAGGGACAAAGTTTTAAACAAGGCCAATTATTGCTTAAAATATATAATGAAGAAGCCCAATTGGCATTACAAGCACACAAAAGTAGATTTTTGAATTCATTAGCAAATATTTTACCCGATATAAAAATAGATTTTAATGAAAATTATAATACGTGGATAGAATTTTTTGAATCTGTTGATATTCAAAAATCATTACCGCAAATTCCCGAGCCAAAATCAAATAAAGAAAAAATTTTCTTGGCAAGCAGAAATATATTAGCCGATTATTATACCATTAAAAGTGAAGAAATTACATTATCTAAATATTATATTTTTGCTCCGTTTAACGGCAGTTATACAAATGTTTACATTGAAACAGGAGCCGTTGCAAATCCCGGAGTAAGAATAGCAAGCATTATTCGAACCGATAAATTGGAATTGGAAATTCCTGTAGAAACCGAAAACATAAAACATTTGTCGGTTGGTCAGAATCTTAAAATTTTACCGTCAAACGAAGAAAAAGAATTTTCCGGCAGAATTACAAGAATATCAAATTTCGTTGATCCTCAAACTCAATCAATCTCAGTATTTATTGATTTAGCTAAGGGTCCGAATAAAATTTATCAAGGTGAATATATGAAAGCCATATTTTCCGATATAAAAATTAAAAATGCCGTAGAAATTCCGCGAAATGCCGTTTTTAACCAAAATCAAGTTTTTGTAGTAAAAGAAGGAAAACTTAAAAAACAAACTGTAAATGTTTTAATGTTAAATGAAGAAACTGCCATAATAAACGGTCCGGAAGAAGGTGCAAATATTGTTACCGAAGCATTAATAAATGCTGTTGATAATATGGAAGTCGAAATTTTAAAGTAATAACCTTCAAATTTAAAAGCATTACCTTATGCGAAAAATCATATCAACATTCGTAAAATATCCTTTTTACGCAAATATTATCATTGTAGTTGTAATTTTCGGAGGCTTTTTTTCATATTCAAGTATGAAAATGTCTTTTTTCCCCGAACGCACTTCCAGAAATATTTTTATCAGTGTGTTCTATCCCGGAGCTTCACCAAAAGAAATGGATGAAGGCGTTACTTCCCGAATTGAAGATGCGGTAAGAGCTATTGTCGGTGTTAAAGAAATAAATTCTACATCATCAGAAAATTCTTCGTTTATAAATATTGAAACAACCGGTGAATATGATATCGACCAAATGTTGCTTGATGTTAAAAATTCGGTTGACGGAATCAGTTCTTTACCCTCAGCGGCTGAAAGACCCATTGTATATAAAAGCAGGTCTTTAACTCAAGCAATGTATTTAAGTCTTTCAGGAAATACCGATTTGGAAACCCTCAAAATGTATGCTTATGAAATTGAAGAAGATTTTTTAAGGTCGGGTTTTATTTCACAAGTCGGTTTGCAAGGTTATCCTGACATCGAAATATCAATAGAGGTTACTGAGGAAACTCTTTTACGTTATCAATTAACCTTCGATGAAATATCAAGAGCCGTTGCATTGAACAACACTGATATATCCGGAGGTATGATAAAATCAGAAGACCATGAAATATTAATCCGTTCAAGAGCCAGAAATGTAAGTCCTGATAAAATCGGAGAAATTATTCTGCGAGCGAAACCAGACGGAAGTTTTCTTCGCATTAAAGATATTGCAGATATAAAAAGAAAATTTGCCGATGTTCCTAATAAAGTTCGATATAACAGTAAAGAAGCCATTCAAATAAGTGTAAATAAACTAAAAGACGAAGATTTACAGCAAATTTCAGAGTACATTAAAGATTATGCTCAAAAATTTAATAAAACACATAACGGAGTCAGTTTAGATGTAAGTTTTGATTTTTTAAGTATGCTGAAAAGCCGATTGAGTTTGCTATACAGAAACGGAGGAATGGGGCTGATATTAGTTATTATTATGTTGGCTTTATTTATGAATTTCAGGCTGTCATTCTGGGTTGCATGGGGAATACCTTCTGCATTTTTGGCAATGTTTATTTTAGCAAACTTGTCCGGTATAACAATTAATATGATTTCTTTATTCGGAATGATATTGGTTGTAGGTATTTTAGTTGATGACGGAATTGTTATCGGCGAAAATATTTTTTCTCATTTTGAAAGCGGTAAAAGTCCGATGCGTTCGGCGGTTGACGGAACTATGGAAGTCGTTCCCGCCGTGATAACTTCCGTTACTACCACAATTGTCGCATTTGCTCCCTTGTTGTTGGTAAAACAAGGCGGAATGGAGTTTATGTTTGAAATGGCTTTTGTTGTAATTTTCAGTTTATTCTTTTCATTAATCGAAGCATTCTTTGTATTGCCCGCTCATCTCGGTAATAAAAAGGTTTTAAACCGCGACGAAAAACGTTTCGGTGCCGGTTTCAGAAGAAAACTGGATCAATGGATTGTTTTCATGCGTGACAGAATTTACGGTAAAATTTTAAGAACAGTCATAAAATGGCGTTGGATTCTAATTACTGTGCCTATAGCATTAGTTATGATTACAATAGGTTTGTT
Source organism: Acetofilamentum sp. (assembly GCA_020720665.1). Taxonomy (GTDB): domain Bacteria; phylum Bacteroidota; class Bacteroidia; order Bacteroidales; family JAADGE01; genus JAADGE01. The sequence continues at coordinate 2,815 of DYOF01000159.1, forward strand.
CGGCGGAGGTTTTATAAAAGCAACTCCTTTCCCGGCAATAAGTTTTGATTTCTTTTCTGTAGATTTCGCTTTTAAACCGGGAGAAGGTGAAAAACAAACAAACGAATATGTTCAAAATTTTGATAAACTTATTTGGGAAGTTAATGATGAGTTAATGAAAGAATATGGTGATACTTCAAGCTTTATAAATTATACTTTTCAAATATTAGGTTCGTCATTTAACGGATTGGAAGTCGGAGCGCATGCAGGAAGTATTTTTGTGGGGTTGAGAGATATGGAGGGAGCACCGATTAACAGTTATGATGTTCGAAACAGAATTAAAGAAAAATTAGGCGAACATCCTGAATTGGAACGCTTAAAAATTGATGCCTCAAATATGCAATGGGGGGCACCCGTTTCTGTATCATTGTTAGGAAAAAATCAAGACGAATTAACTGCAGCAAAAGTCTTTTTAAAGGATAAACTAAGTGAAATTAAGGAATTAGACAATATTACCGACAATAACGCAACCGGTAAACAAGAAATTTTAATGAAATTAAAACCCAAAGCCTATTTTCTGGGTTTAGATCATAATGTTATCAGTCAACAAGTTCGACAAGGTTTTTACGGAGGTCAAGCTCAAAGATTACAGAGCGGCAGAGATGAACTTAGGGTTTGGGTTCGATATCCCAAAACGGATAGGATGACAATAGGGCAATTCGAAAATATGAAAATTAAAACACCTATGGGAAATTTTCCGGTATCTGAATTAATTGATTATAAAATTGAACGAGGTCCGGTGCAAATTAAACGTTTTAACGGTTCCAGAGAAATTACCGTTGAAGCCGGTTTAGTTAATCCTAACATGGAAGTTCCGCCGATTATGAATAAAATTCAAAACGATATTATTCCGGAATTACAAGCTCTGTTTCCGGGCGTTAAAATAGATTACAGAGGACAATCACAAAAGAGTAACGAAGCAATGGGGGAAATCGCTGCATATTTTAGCATTGCATTCTTATTCATTGTTCTTATTTTGATGCTACATTTCCGTTCTGCATGGCAAGCAATTATTATATTGTTAATGATACCTTTAGGATGGTTAGGCGGTGTATGGGGACACGGTATTGAAGGTCATCCGGTTTCAATGCTCAGTGCATGGGGATTAGTAGCATTATCGGGAGTAATTATTAATGATGCTGTCGTATTCTTATCGAAATTTAACAGTTTAATGCTCGACGGGGAAAAAGTTAAAGATGCCGTATTTAAAGCCGGAATTTCTCGATTCAGACCGATTATTTTAACAACCATAACAACAACTGTAGGTTTATATCCTTTAATTTTAGAAAACAGTTTCCAAGCACAAATGTTAATTCCGATGGCAATTGCTTTAGCCTACGGTGTTTTTGTAGGTACCGCTTTTATTTTAATGTTATTTCCTGTTTTAATTCTTTGTTTAAATGATATTCGAGTTTGGTATCATCAATTGTTAACAGGCGCTAAACCAACACCTGAAGAAGTTGAAGTCGTAATAAGAAACAGTAAACGTATTATTGAATAAGTAAAAAACAATAAAACAATGTCATAATCATTCAAATGAAACACCCGGGTAAAACGATTTTT
>DYOF01000160.1 GCA_020720665.1 Acetofilamentum sp.
TATTTTTGCAAAAATTTAATAATGCAAGAAAATTCAAATATCAGCAATATACTTACATCAAGAACTGACGGAAATATATTAATTATTGCAGGACCCTGCAGTGCTGAATCTGAATCGCAAATGATTAATACGGCTAAAAAATTAGCTGTATGTGAAAAAATAAAAGTATTCAGAGCCGGTATTTGGAAGCCGAGAACAAAACCGGGTAATTTTGAAGGAGTCGGAAAAATAGGATTAAAATGGCTGAAAAAAGTAAAAGAAGAAACAAACCTGCTGACTACAACCGAAGTTGCAACCCCACAACATGTTGAATATTGTTTAAAAGAAAATAAAGCTGTTGATATTTTATGGATAGGTGCAAGAACTACAGCTAATCCTTTTTCAGTACAAGAACTGGCAGAAGCCCTGAAAGGAACAGATATTCCCGTAATGATAAAAAATCCCTTAAACCCTGATATTAAATTATGGGCAGGTGCTGTGGAACGAATGATGAAAATCGGAATTAAAAATATAGCTGCAATACACAGAGGTTTCTATCCGTTCGAGAAAATAAAACTACGCAATTTACCAAAATGGGAATTAGCTATTGAAATTAAAAGTCTTTTTCCCGAAATTCCGATAATAAATGATCCGAGCCACATTGCCGGAAATAGAAATTACATTAAAGAAATAGCACAAAAAGCATTAAATTTGAATTTTGACGGCTTGATGATTGAAAGTCATTTAAACCCTGACGAAGCACTTAGCGATGCAAAACAACAATTGACTCCGGAAAATTTAATTGAGATGCTTAAAACATTAAATTTCCGAAAACCTTCATCTGATAATTCCGATTTTATAAACCGACTTGACAGATATAGGGACCAAATTGATTCTATTGATTTTCAGATGCTTGAATTACTATCTAATCGAATGAAAATTGTAGAAGATATAGGAAAATTCAAATTAACTAACGATGTTACGATTTTTCAACTCAAACGTTGGATTGATATTATTGAAACCCGAAAAGAATTTGGAAAATCTATCGGCTTAGACGAACAATTTATTAAAAAAATATTACAATTTGTTCATAGAGAATCAATAAGAAAACAATCTGAAATAATGAATAAAAATAAAGATATTTAATTTTAAGTTTAATATTTAAAATTATCTTTGCAAAAATTTGAGATTGAAGCATGTTTAACAGAAGAGTATTAAGAATAAAAGTTCTGCAAGTATTATACGCAACATACAAAAAAGACGAAAACTCTTTGAAAAAAGCGGAAACCGAACTACTTTTCAGCATAAAAAGAAGTTACGACCTCCTCTTTTTTTTAATATTACTTCTGGAAGATGTAACCGCATATGCCGGAAAAATTTCTGACATCAGAAAAAATAAAAAAGTTGCAAGTTCGGAAGAAAAGAATCCCAATCTTCGATTTATAAACAACAGAGTTACAGAAAGTTTAACATCTCATGAAACTTACACAAAATATATCAATGAAAATAAATTAAGTTGGGATAACCATCCCGAATTAATTGTAAGAATATATCAAACGATTGAAAAATCTGAAGTTTTTGATATATACATGAATCAAAAAGAAGACAGTTTTAGAAATGACAAACGGTTTATTGAATTTTTCTATTCCGAAATTTTATATAACTGCCCGGATTTATTCAGCGTATTAGAAGAACAAAGCATATTTTGGATCAGTGATATTGATTTCATTATTACAAGACTCTCTCATATTATTGACAACATAAAAAAAGATGATTATACATCAATTAAAATCCCGGAAATATACAAAAAAGAAGACGATAAAGAATTTGTTATTAATTTATTACGTAACACGCTTATCCATACCGAAGAATACAGCAAAATAATTACATCCAATATTGCAAACTGGGATTTTGACAGAATTGCCGATACAGATAAAATTATTTTACTGACAGCAATATCCGAAATTATAAAATTTCCGTCAATTCCCGTTAAAGTTACCTTTAACGAATATATTGAATTGGCAAAAATATTCGGCACAGAAAAAAGCAGCGGTTTTATTAACGGAACTATCGACAAAATAATAAAACATCTTGAAACCGATAATTTTTTCACAAAATTAGGAAGAGGGCTAAAAGACAGTTAAATGAAACATTCTGATAATATACGCATAGTTTATTTACCAATCTTAATCATATTTTTATCAGGAATAATAATTTCTGCATGCCAATCAGAATCTGAGACTAAACCCGATATAAAAACAAACGGAAAAGCAAAAATTGAATTTGAAAACTTATCATATGATTTCGGAACCTTAAAACAAGGTGAAATTGTCGAATGTTCTTTTAAATTTAAAAACTCAGGAACAGCACCTTTACTACTAACATACGTTGAACCCGATTGCGGATGCACCGTTCCTGAATATAAGAAAGAACCGATTATGCCCGGAGAAACAAGTAGTATAAAAGCCATTTTTGACAGCAACGGATTCAGAAATAATATTTATAAAACAATAGATGTCGGAACAAATGCAGATTCTTTAATTTATGAATTAATTCTGACCGCTTTTATTGAAACAGAAAACTATTAAATTTTAAAATAAATAAAAATGACACATTCAAATTTTGTATTATTAATGCAAGCACAAGGACAGCAACAAGAAAATCCTTATTCCATGCTAATTTTCATGGGAATATTAATATTTGTATTTTATTTTTTCATGATTCGACCTCAAATGAAAAAAAGAAAAGAAATTCAAAAATTCAGAAGTGAAATGAAACAAGGCGATAAAATAATGACAATCGGCGGTATTCACGGAAAAGTAAATGCAATAAAAGACGATGCCGTTATTATTGAAGTTGAAGGCGGAAATCTATTAAAAATAGATAAAAATGCTATCATTAAAGACTCTACGGGAATGATGATGCAAAAATAATTTTTTGATTTTTTTTTGTACTTCCGTGATTTAATAAAAAACAATTATTTCACGGAAGTTTTTATATAATTACTAAGATTCAAATAAATTAAAATAGGAATAATTTTTGATTAAGTTCAGTAAGATATTTCTAAAACAATTCCATGCATTTTAAATCCCCGAAAATATCAAAAAATAAAATTGCTGTCTTTTCCATTTTTGTTGTTATAGCAAGCATTTTTTGGTTTTTAAATGCTATGAGCCTTGAATATACAACAAGCATAAAATATCCGGTCGATTTTTATAACTTCCCTGAAGATGTATCAGTTCAAACCGATTATCCCGAATTTTTAACACTGACGGTTAAAGCACGCGGTTTTGAGATATTACGCCGAGGTAAAATTACAAAACCCCTAAAAATTGATGTCAGAAAATATGCCGAACAAGAAAAATCGGATCCCAAAAAATTGGTAATTCCCTTAAAAAAGATTTCCGGCGAACTGTTTGCATTTTGGCAAAACATAAGTGTTTTAGAAATAATACCCGAAACGGTATATCTAATAACTTCCAAACAAAATGTAAAAAAAGTTCCCGTAAAATTAAATATCAATTTCACAACCCATCCCTTATATATTCAATCAGGAGATATCATTATAAAACCTGACAGCGTATATATATCAGGCACTCTGAAACAGCTAAACCCGATAGAAGCAATTGAAACGGAGCAAGTAATTCTTTATCAAATTAAAGACACAACAGTAACGGAAATCAAATTAAAAAAATTTAATCAAGTTTCACTTTCATCTTCTTCTGTACAAGTTGCTATACCTATTGAAAGATATACAGAAAATGAAATATATGTTCCGATTGAGATACTTAACTGCCCGGATTCGATAAAGATGATTACATTCCCAAACGAAGTAAAAGTTACTTATAAAGTTGCACTAAGTTGTTATAAATTAATTACTAAGGAAAATTTTAAAGCCGTTGTTAACTTTGAAATATTAAATATTAAAGAATCAGATAAAGCACCTATAAAATTAATTGAACAACCGGAGCATTTGCAGTCAATTAAAATATTTCCTGAAAATATTGAATATGTTATCGAAAAAGTAGTAAACTGATTAAGCATATTTTCTTTTTAAAAAACCGATTGATAACTTGTTTTTAAAAATTTTTTATTAATTTTGCAAACCGAAAAATGATCTCGTAGCTCAGTCGGATAGAGCAACAGCCTTCTAAGCTGTGGGTCGCAGGTTCGAATCCTGCCGGGATCGCTTCTAAAAAGCTCGAAATAACTGTATAAAACATCAAAACCCCTGTTTAAAATAAAAACAGGGGTTTTTTGTTTAACAGAAAAACTAAAACAGGGTTTAATCTGAGTTTCGCAATTAAAAAAACTTTTAATCTGTTGACCTATAAGGTGTTATTTTGAAAAATGGATGTTGCAGGCAATATTTGCATTGTATTCAAAGCAGAATAAACAGGAGGCAT
>DYOF01000025.1 GCA_020720665.1 Acetofilamentum sp.
CAACATCGCCCGCCCTCGATGCCGGTAATCCTGCCGATGCTTATGCAAACGAACCCGTCAGCGGCGGCAGAATCAATCAAGGGGCTTACGGAAATACAGTACAAGCCTCAAAATCAGCGGGTTTATACTGGGATGGTTCAACAAGCACCGACTGGCAAGATGCCACAAATTGGGCACCGCAACAAATACCTACTGCAACAGATGATATTATTATTCCTGACGGTTGTCCAAATTATCCCGTGGTTGATGACGGATTAACAACAGCAGTTTGTAATAATATGTCAATAGCAGCAAATGCAAGCGTTACAATTGCACCCAACGGACAAATGACCGTTTCGGGAAATATTACAAACAGTGCCGGAGCTGTCGGTTTAACTGTAAAATCAGATGCTGCCGGAGATGGTTCGTTAATTGCAAATAACGCTGTTATTGCAACAATTGAACGTTTTGTAACCGGAAACCAATGGCATTTGATGTACCCTGCTCTTTCAGCAATACCTTCTACTACATATACAACCGAAGGTACAAATAACAATTATAATTTTTATTCATATAATGAACCTAATGAAGATTATTGGAATGCAACAACTATGTACGAAACCTCAGGGTGGGTATCAGAATTCGGAGCAGCTGCAATAAGAACAGATAAAGGCTATTTATTCAATCGATATAATTACCCGGATAAAACCTTTGTTCAAACCGGCGGAAACATTGATGTTGCAAATAAAACTTATAATGTAAGCTATACCGTAAGTACGGTTCCTATTGCAAACGGTGTTACCGAAGCTCGGAAATATTTTGACGGCTGGAATTTAGCCGGAAATCCATATACCTGTGCAGTTGATTGGGATGCTGTAACATATAACGGAATTGAAACCGGTGTATATTATTATGACGGAACAAATTATCAATATTATATTACCGGCGGAGGCAGTGCACCTTATAATATAGGTATCACAGCAAACGGCGGTTCCCGATACATACCATCCGGACAAGGATTTATGGTGAAAGTTGCAAATGTTGCAACACCTGCTTCTCCCGGAGATAATATTAATACAACGTTTACAATTCCTAATACAGCAAGAGTTCATAATGACCAAGCATATTATAAAGCTGAAACAACAAGCATCCCGAATTTATTAAGAATTCAAATAGAAAAAGACGGATTTACGGATGAATCGGTTATTCGGTCAATTCCGTCAGAATTTGCAGAAGTTTCTGATGAACACGATGCCGCATTTGATGCTTATAAAATGTATTCGTGGGACAAAACAAAACCACAAATTTTTACACTTAATTCAAGTCAAACAACAAATTTTGCAATAAATACATTTGGTGAATTTGATAATACCAAAATTATTCCTGTCGGAATATATATAGGTGAAGAAAATAATTATACAATCAGATGTACTGAAAATAGTTTCGATACCTGTAATGTCTATTTACATGATATTTTCAAAGACAAATTAACTAAACTTGAAAATGATGCATCTTATACTTTTTCTTCATTAAACGGAATCGATAAAAACCGCTTTGAAATAGTATTTGAAAAATCAGGAAACAAACCGATCTCTGATATTGATATAAACTTATTTCCGAATCCTAATAACGGGAATTTCTTTATAACCGTTAATTTACTTACAATTAATTTCAATATTGAAATAAAAACAGCGTTAGGACAAACGGTTTTCAAAAATCTATATATAAACGGAGGTACAAATGAAATTAATCTGAATAAATTCCCGTCAGGTGTTTATTTTGTTGATATAAAACTTGAAAACGGAAAAGTTATTACTAAAAAAATGGTAATTGAATAATCCGTTTCTTACTGTGGCATGATATTAATAGCCGGAGTGCGAACGGCAAAACCCTCACTGAAAGTAATTATTTTACTACAGTGAGGGTATTTGTTGTAACAAATTGTTTATCAGCATATTTGAACTCTAACTTATGAATTTAAGGAATTAATAAAATTTATTTATTCTGTGATATTTCATAATAAAATATTTTTTTCATATATTGCGTTGCAAAATAAAACTCAACTTATGAAACCCCCATGAGCAATATTTTTCATATAAAGGAGCATGACTAACCGAAGATATTGATTAATGCAGATTTATGAAAGTGTTCCTATGTGCGGGAAAAAACAAGTTATATAAATAAGTATATGCATTCAATTTGCAGATTATTAATTAATTATAAATTTTTAGACAGATGAAAAAAATATCGTTCCTCATATTTTTTATTTCATTAATACTATTTTCTTCATGTGATTCTGTTCAGGATGCGAAAAAAACTGCCGATGAATTTTATACTGCCTTTAACACACAGGATGAAGCCAAAATGGAGCTTCTGTTTGACGAAGAATCTGTAATTAATGCCGGTATTAAAAATGATTTTTATAATGTTTTTAATCAACACATAGAATATTTCGGGAAAGTAACAAATTACAAACAAACCGCATTTTCAACCGACATATCAAACGGGAATACCATAGTTTCTTTAAAATTTGATTGCGATACCGAAAAAGGAACGAAATTATATGAACGTTTAAAATTCATAAAAAGAGGCAACACTTATAAACTATTTCAATTTGAATACAATATTGACCAAAACAAAATTGTTGATTAACTGAAATTTTAATTGCACCGAAAAAAATTATATTCTAATGTTAACTTTTAATTTTCAGGAATTTTATACTTAAAATTATGTCGTTTGTAAACAAAATATCAGGTATATTAAAACACGATAACACAATGAATATTGAAGCAGACAGCGTTCAAAAAGTATTACTGTTAAATTTCACACTTATCGTAACATCTTTCTTTAGTTTTATTTTTTCTTTATTGCATATCTTTTTTTTAGATAAACCAATCGGTTTTGTTTTATTGTCATTTTTCCTGTCATTATTTTCAATGTATTTTTTATTCAAAAAATTTAAAAATTACGAACTATTCTCTGCCCTGTCTCTGATAATAATTACAGCTCTGTTTATAATAATTTCTTTAAAAGGAGCCGGAGAAAAAACCGGAATTATATGGGGTTTAAGCTATCCTATTTTTATTTCTTTCACTAATAATCGAAAAAAAGCTAATCTGTTTTCATTTTTATTTCTTCTGTTTAATATCCTGATTTTTTACGTTCCGAGTGATTATTTACCTGATTATCCTTTTGATTTAAAATTAAGATTCATAGCCTTATACCTTTTAATTTATTTTCTTTTACGTTATTATATTACTTTAAAGCAACAAGCTGCAAATAATAAAGAAAAACAAATAATTGAAGCCAAACAGCAATTAAGATTGAAAGATGAATTTCTTTCAAAATTGTCTTATCAAATCAGAACACCCTTAAACAACATTGCCGGAATAATTAATTTAAAAAGAGAACTTCTTGATAACGAAATAGTTGAAGAAACGGAATTGTCAATCAGTAATTTAATATCAATAATTAATACCATACAAGATGCTTTCGATCAAAAAGGATTTAAGATAGAAGGAGAAAAAACGAACTTCGGCATCAACGCCACATTAAAAAAATCTGTAACTCTCTTTCAAACAGAACAATATAAGGATTTAAAACTGTCATTGAATTTATCAGGAAAAGTTCCCAAATCAATTTTCGGTGATCGTTTATTATTTTTACAATTAGTTATTTCTAATATAGATTTTTTATATAAAAATAAGACAGAGCCTTCATTAAAAATAGAAATTACTTCAGAACTTGTAACAAAAAATGAAAAAAACTTTATCAGTTTAAAGTTAACAAATAATAACTCTTTTCAAAAATTTATAAATGAAACTGAACAAGAACTAAATTCAGCTGATTTCAAGAATAAGGATTTATTAATGATTAAGGAGCTTTCAGAGGCTCTTTCCGCAAATATGAATATCAACTTTCAGTCAAATTACTTAATATTTGAATTTGAAGTAAAAAACGAGAAATCGGGGGAGAAAAATAAAATATACAAAGAAGACCAAGATAACTTTTTTTACACTAAAGTAAAAAAGGAATTAAAAGATGTAACTGTTTTATTAGTTGAAGATGATGTTATGAATAGTAAAGTTATGACATTAAACCTGGAAAAATATGTAAAAAATATAATAATTGCCGTAAACGGAAAAGAAGCACTTGAAAAATATGCATCAACACGTATTGATATCATATTGATGGATATACGAATGCCCTTGATGGACGGATTTAAAACAACAGAAAAAATAAGAGAATCTGAGCAAGGAACAGGTTATCAAACACCAATAATTGCCGTAACAGCAAACGCTTCTTCTGATATTAAAAACAGATGTTTTGAGGTAGGAATGAATGATTATACGACTAAACCTACAAATTTCAAACTATTAATTAAAAAAATTGAAGCCCAATTAAAATAAAAAACGCTCCTTAAATTTAGGAACGTTTTTTAAATCAGTTATCTTATAATTGTTCTCTGATAGTTGCTTGGGCAGCAGCTAAACGAGCAATCGGAACTCGATACGGTGAACAACTCACGTAATCTAAACCGGTTCTGTGACAGAATTCTATAGACGAAGGTTCACCTCCGTGTTCTCCGCAGATTCCGAGTTTAATATTCGGACGTGTTTTTCTGCCTTTTTCACAAGCCATTTTAACTAACTGACCGACACCTTCTTGATCTAATACTTCAAAAGGGTCATGTTTTAAAATTCCTTTTTTAATATATATAGGTAAAAATTTACCGGCATCATCTCTTGAATATCCGAATGTCATTTGAGTTAAATCGTTAGTTCCGAACGAAAAGAACTCGGCAGATTCAGCAATTTCATCTGCTGTTAAAGCGGCTCTCGGAATTTCAATCATCGTTCCTACTAAATGCTCAATTGAATCATTCCTTTCTTTAAAAATCGTTGCAATTGTTTCTCTTACAATTACTTCCTGCATTTTCATTTCAGCTATGGTTCCTGTCAACGGGATCATAATTTCAGGATGTGCTTTTATACCTTTTTGTTTTAAATTTAATGCAGCTTCTATAATTGCTCTGGTTTGCATTTCGGTAATTTCGGGGTATGTATTTCCCAGACGACACCCTCTGTGCCCTAACATCGGATTAACCTCAGATAAGTCTTCCACCTTTTGTTTGATAACTTCAACTTTAACACCCATAACTTCAGCCATTTCTTCCTGTCCTTTTTCATCGTGAGGAACAAATTCATGTAATGGCGGGTCAAGTAATCTTACGGTAACCGGAAGGTCTTGCATTGCTTCAAAGATGCCCTCAAAATCTTCTCTTTGCATGGGTAATAATTTATCTAAAGCTTTTCTTCTTCCGATTTCTTCTTCTGACAAAATCATTTCACGCATAGCAACAATTTTGTCTCCTTCAAAAAACATATGTTCGGTTCGGCAAAGTCCGATACCTTTTGCACCAAATTCGCGAGCTACTTTTGAATCTCTTGGTGTATCGGCATTTGTGCGTACATACATTCTTGAATATTTGTCAGCTAACCCCATAATTTTTCCGAAATCTCCGCTTACTTCCGGATCGATAGTAGCAATTTTACCGTCATAAACTTCACCGGTTGTTCCGTTTAAAGAAATCCAATCGCCTTCTTTAAAAACTTTTCCGGAGGCTTCCATTGTACGGGCTTTATAATCTATTTTTATAGATCCGGCTCCGGATACACAGCATTTTCCCATACCTCTTGCAACAACAGCTGCATGAGAGGTCATACCTCCTCTGGCGGTTAGAATACCGTTTGCAATATTCATTCCTTCTAAATCTTCCGGAGATGTTTCAATTCTTGCTAAAATTGAATTTTTAAATTTATTTGCTTCATCAGCGAAAAACACCAATTGACCGGTAGCTGCACCGGGAGATGCGGGCAAACCCTTTGCTTTCACTTCGGCTTTTTCCATTGCATCTTTATCAAATACAGGATGCAATAATTCGTCTAATTTTTCAGGTGTTTGTCTCATTAATGCTGTTTTCTCATCAATCATACCTTCACTAAGCATATCAATTGCAATTTTAACCATTGCTGCACCGGTTCGTTTTCCGCTTCGAGTTTGAAGCATCCATAATTTTCCGTCTTGAATCGTAAATTCAATATCTTGCATATCTTTATAATGCATTTCTAATTTGTTTTGAATTTCGTTCAATTCTTTATACTGTTGCGGCATTCGTTCTTCCAGTGAAGGATATTTTGAAACTCTGTCAGCCTCAGAAACATTAGCTAATTTTGCCCAACGTTTTGAACCTTCGGTTGTAATTTGTTGTGGAGTTCTAACGCCGGCAACAACATCTTCACCTTGTGCATCAATTAAATATTCTCCGTTAAAGATGTTTTCACCGGTTCCGGCATCGCGAGTAAAAGCAACTCCGGTTGCCGAATTTTGCCCCATGTTTCCGAAAACCATTGCCTGAACATTAACTGCGGTTCCCCAATCGCCGGGAATTTTATTTAACATACGATAATAATCAGCACGCGGATTATTCCAACTGTCAAAAACCGCCATTACAGCACCCCAAAGTTGTTCCCACGGATTATCCGGGAAATCGTGTCCGGTTTGTTTTTTTACGGCAGTTTTAAATTTTGCAACCAAATTTTTTAAATCATCAACTGTAAATTCGGTATCAGATGCATAGTTTTTTTCTTCTTGCAAATGTTCCATAATTTCTTCAAACGGATCAATATCTTCTTTCGATTCGGGTTTCATACCCAGAACAACATCACCATACATTTGAACAAATCTTCGATAGGAATCCCATGCAAATCGCGGATTACCTGATTTTTTTGCAATTCCTTCAACCGCTTTATCATTTAATCCTAAATTTAATACGGTATCCATCATTCCGGGCATAGAAACTCTTGCACCGGAACGAACTGATAATAATAAGGGGTTTTCATCTGAGCCGAATTCTGCTCCCATAATACGTTCAACATTTTTAACAGCTGCTTCAACTTCTGTTTTTAAAAGTTCAACGGTTTTGTCTTTTCCTAATTGATTATACTCGGTACAAACTTCGGTAGTTATGGTAAATCCGGGAGGAACCGGCACACCGATAAGATTCATCTCAGCCAAGTTTGCTCCTTTTCCGCCGAGCAAGTTTTTCATTGTTGTTTTACCTTCGGCTTGTTTATTTCCAAAAGTGTAAACTCTTTTTTTGTCTGTCATTTTAATTAATTTTATTTATATATTTTAAAAACTATAAAACAATTTTTGCAAGCTGACAAAAGTAATATTAAAAAATGAAAACAAAAAAAAAGGAAAAGTGTTTTATAAGCGGCAGAATATTCTTTTTAGTAAAATCGAGTAGGTAAAGGGGAATCTCACCCCCAAACCTCTCACAGAACCGTGCTTGAACGTCTCCGCCCACACCCTTCGCTCGTCTCAATTTTCAAAGGGATTTTCCTAAGATACTTCTCGCTACTACGGTGTAGTCTGCCCCCTGCTCTGTTGCTACTTTCTGCCTCGTTGGTTTACATCTCAGTCTAACAACTTGTGCATTTTTGCGTGGCTCGTTTTCGTTTTTAAAGGGGTTCAACTGTTCGCCCGTTCTTCTCTTACTTTCAAATCTTTGTTGCGAAAACTTTTCTTTGCCGTTCTCAGAGTAGGTTCTCCTGTTCCTTAATTTGCGAAGCGTTCTCTTGAACGAAGTGAAAAATCAACCCCGAATAATGCTCATGCCATCACTACGCCGGAAGCCGTGCAGTCAGCAATCAAGTCATCCACTGCACTTTGTCTCTCAGACCAACAGTATCTTCGATTTTGACTTCAACCCGGATTCCGCAATAGAAAAAAAGAGCTTGTTTTTTTAAGCTCTATTTTTATTCTGCCTTGAATTCGCAAGTCTGCTTCTAATTGTCTGACAGTCAAAGTGCAAACGGCGAAGCCCTCACAGAAAGCAATTGTTTTAATAAAGTGATGCATTTATTTTTATAACTTGTTGTTTATTAACATATTCTGTCTCTTACTTGCGGATTTAAGGTTCTAAATAATGCTCGTCAAAATTAATCGGCAGTAAGGTTTTAGCATCTTCAATAACTGTAATTTTTTCTTTACTGACTAAGTAAATCTTTATAGGTGTTTTAAAACGCGTTTCAGTTTCAACAATTACCTGTCGGCATGCACCACAAGGAGGCAGTGGATTTTCGATGAATTTGTTATTTGTAAATGCTGTAACGGCTATTGCTTTAACCGCAACTTCAGGATACTGAGAATTGGCATAAAATAAAGCCACACGCTCGGCACACAAACCTGACGGATAAGCAGCATTTTCTTGATTGGTTCCGGTAATAATTACTCCGTTTTCTAACAACACTGCGGCACCCACTTTAAATTTAGAATACGGAGCATATGCTTTTTTAACTGCATTTTTTGATTCGTTTATCAATAATTGCTCTTCTGATGACAATTCGATTAAGGAATCGTATTCGTATGCGGTTGTTATTATTTCAACTTTCTTCATTATTTCTTTCTTATAAGTTTAGCGAATATAAAAACAAAACGATAGGTTTATTTATAAAACATCCCTTCAAAAATTAAAGTATAATCAGAAGGGATGTAAGATAAACTATTTTAAAGGGGCATTTTTAAGTGTTTCTTTCAAAAACTCCCAAAATTTTCCTACGGTTTCGATATTAACTTTTTCATCAGGTGAATGAGGAAAACGAATGGTCGGTCCGAAGGATATCATATCCCAGTGCGGATATGTAGCGCCCAAAACACCGCATTCTAAGCCGGCATGTATGATTTTTACTTCCGGAATTTTACCGTATTTTTCATTATATAATTTTTCCATTGCAGTTAAAATCGGTGATTCGAAATTTGGTTTCCACCCGGGATATTCTCCGTGCAATTCAACTTCTGCTCCGGCTAATTTGAATAAACCGCTCATAGAATCGGCGAGGTATGATTTTGAAGAATCAACAGAGCTGCGAATTAAATTTGCAACCATTACTGTTCTGTTTTCTGATTTTACAATTCCGATATTGGTTGAGGTTTCAGGAATTTCTTTCATTCCGTCAATAAATCTTTGCGGTCCGTGGGGTGTAGCATTAACTGCTTTTATTAAATGTTTGGCTGTTTTATTATCAATAATTTGTTTGGGTAGTTTTGTTTCTTCAGCAAGTATTTTGAAACCGGGATCCACAGTGGAAATCTCAGAAATAACCACGTTTTGATACTTCTTTACACATTCGTTAAATTCTTTGAGTTCTGTTTTAGGCATAGTAATAATTGCGACGGCTTCACGGGGAATTGCGTTTCTTAAATCGCCGCCTGTGATGCTTGCTAATTTAACTTTATGAAGTTTTGAAACTTTTTGCAAAAATCTGAACATCACTTTATTTGCATTTGCTCGTTGGAGCGGTATATCAACTCCCGAATGACCACCTTTTAAACCGGTTACGGTTAATTTAACGGCAACTGAATTTTTAGGTACTTTTTCCTCTTTGTATTTAAAGGTAGCAGTTAAATCAATACCTCCCGCACATCCGATATAGAGTTCACCTTCATCTTCGGAGTCTAAATTCATTAATATATCACCTTTAAGCACATCGTGTTTTAAATTAAATGCTCCTGCCATGCCGGTTTCTTCGTCAACCGTCATTAATACTTCAAGCGGTCCGTGTTCAATATCATTTGATTCTAATACTGCCATAGCGGCAGCAACACCCATTCCGTTGTCGGCACCGAGGGTTGTTCCTTTTGCAGTTACCCAGTCACCGTCAATATATGCTTGAATGGGATCTTTTTCAAAATCATGTACCGTATCGTTATTTTTTTGAGGAACCATATCTAAATGTCCTTGCAAAATAATTCCTTTTCTGTTTTCCATTCCGGCTGTTGCAGGTTTTCTTACGATTACATTTCCTGTTTCATCTTCAAAATTTTCAAGACCTTTTGAATTTGCCCACGATTTCATAAAGTCAATTATTTTTCTTTCTTTTTTTGATGGTCTGGGTATTTTTGTCAGTTCAACAAAATTTTTCCAAACAATTTCCGGTTTTAATTTTAATAATTCGTTATTCATCTGTCTAAAAATTTATAGTTAATTAATAATCTGCAAATTGAATGCATATACTTATTTATAATACTTGTTTTTTCCCGCAGATAGGAACACCTGAAAACTCTACGCAATTATGCAAGGTGATTTGTTTAGTCATGTCCTTGTGTGTTAAACTTGTTTATCATGGGTGTTTCATCTGTCTAAAAATTTATAGTTAATTAATAATCTGCAAATTGAATGCATATACTTATTTATAATACTTGTTTTTTCCTGCACATAGGAACAGCTTCTTTGAACTAAACTTAATAAAGGTATTTTGGTAGTCATGCTCCTTTGTGTGAAAAATAGTTTTATCCGGGTGTTTCATTTGATATATAATTTATTTGTTTACAATATTAATTTTATTCATAAAATCATCTTTATAGGTTTTAGAAATCGGAACTGATTTTCGTTTTTCGATTGTGCTAAAAATAATCATATTGTCATCAATACGTTCTATTTTATCTTTATTAACTATAAATGAGCGATGTACTCTAATAAACTTGTTTGACGGCAATTTTTGTATTAATGCTTTCATTGTATAATGGATGGTGTGTCTTTGACTGAAAGTCTCAATTATAACGTAATTTTCCATTGCTTCGATATATAAAACATCGTCATAAAACAGGCGAATAAACGAAGAAGAACTGCTTTTTACAAATATACCCTCTGAACCTGTCTTTTTAGATTCTTCTTTATATTTTGTATATGCTTTACTGACGGCTTTAAAAAAGCGAGGAAAGGCAACGGGTTTGAGTAAATAGTCGGTTACATCATGTTGTATGACTTGGAAAGCATACTTTTCTTTTGCTGAAACTACGATAATTTGGGGTAAATTATCAAGTGTTTCCAAAAATTCAACACCGCTCATGCCCGGCATTTCAATATCTAAAATAATTAAGTCGATAATTTCTTCATTGGCGAAAAAACGGGCAGCGTCTATTGCATTATCAAAAGAGCCTACAATAGTCAGATAATCAATTTTTTGAATATATTTTTCAATAAGTAATCCGGAAACCTTATCGTCGTCAATTATTATACAATTCATAGCTGTTTTCTTAATAATTTTAAATGATATCAAAGATATGTTGCAAAATATTGGTGTTATCTATAAGCAAATTAAAATATTTATATCGGTTAGCTGTTAAAACTAATGTATTTTTTGATGCGATAAGATATTCTACATGTTTTCCGATGTTTAAACCGGGTGTTAAAATTATTTTCTTTGCATATACTTCTTCCGCATTTTGGGTTTTATGAATTAACTCACCTCTTATTAAGATAAAGATGGTTTCCGAGCCCTTGTGATTGAAAAATATTTTTTCATCTTTTTGTAATTCTTTAACTTCAATTATTTTTGCCAATTCTACTAAAATATAATCGGGAATACTAAAAAATAATTGATATCGCC
This sequence comes from Acetofilamentum sp., assembly GCA_020720665.1. Classification (GTDB taxonomy): domain Bacteria; phylum Bacteroidota; class Bacteroidia; order Bacteroidales; family JAADGE01; genus JAADGE01. The sequence goes on from DYOF01000025.1 coordinate 11,436, forward strand.
TTAATAATTTAACTTTGTCTTGCAATAAAACCCCGTTATTCTTTAAAATATCAATCAATTTTTGTTTTTCCGGAGACATCAGTTTCAAATATTCGAAACATTTTTGAGGGTTTTCATCATAAATAACTTTTGCAGCGGTTGAATAGACCAATTCTTCCGGGTGAAATAAACCAACGAAAACTTCATCGGGAAGTTCGCTTCGTTTTATTCGGTTCAATATGCTTTTAGTGTTTTCTTGATTCCAAATTTTAATATCATCAAAAGTCTGCAAATCGGCATTTTTTTTAGTACCTGTTTCGTGCCGTTGAACGCGCTCTAACATTTCGATAGCTTTTGCTATTGGCCACGTACTAATCTTATCGAAATCAGACATAATAATTGATCGCAAACGATTGTTAAATGTCATTCGGTTTTGAGAAAAGAATTTTGACAGTTTTTTTATTTTTTGAATTGTGGATATGTCGTCAAAAATGGGAATGATGTATGGTTTTATATCCGGTTGTATAAAGTTATCAATCAGTTCAAGGGCATAAATCGTATTTTTCCCTATTATATTTTTCTTGATTAAATTTATAATTCGAGGTTCGTGGAGGAAACTTAACAAATTAAATAATAACTCATAATTTGTTTCACGTTCCTGGTCTAAAGCGAGAAATAATTTTAAGGTATTTTTCTCTGCTTTAATATCTTCCAACGATATTAAAATCATTAATAAACTTTCTGTAATTTTAAGAATTTTATCTTTAATTTCTTTTTCTTCTTCGTCGGGTGCTTGATATTTACAATAATATAAACCCCAAATGGCTGCTAATTGTATTTTTCTTGAAGGGTAATTAATTTGTTTTAAAATCAGTGATTTTGCAGATAATGACCCCATTTTTGCGTAAATTTCTATTATTTTTAACAGAATATCTTCATCATCGGTAGTATTATATAAATCATCTAAATATTTTAAAGTTTTTTCGCCCACATCAAGTAATGCAGCTGCACTTACATGATAAAATTCGGGTGATTTTAACAGGTTTACCAATTCAATAATAATTTTATCGGTTTTAATAGCTGTTGCTAATACAACCGTTGAATTTTTAACAATTTTATCATCATATCTGAATAAATTGATAAGGTATTGCTCTGTTTTTTTACAAGCAGGTTTTTTTACAAGAAATTTTATCAATTTTATTTTATCTTCTTGTTTATCAGATGCATCGAGCTTGTCGATATCTGAATCTTTTATATTCTCAATTAAATCAAAATCCAATAAATTAAGGGCTTGCGCGGCACATTCTTTTACATCTTCATTGGTTTCGTTTTCAAATTGCGTTTGAATTTGTTTGACTATTCTGTCACGCCATGTTGAATCGATACTTTTTAATACGGCTTTATTAATTTCATCATCATTTTTTTTGATTAATGAACTGACGTATGGTTCGAAAATTCGAGGATTTGTTTCAGATAAAATCGTAACACTTAAACGAACTATGTTTTCGTTAAATTTTTTAAATTTTTTTGATAAAACTTCTGTTCCGTAATTATATCTGGAAGTTTCTTGTTTGTTTTGTGAGCTTAGTTCTTTAAGAATTTCTCTTAATTTATTTTTATATGCTTTATATAATTTCCGTGCAACAATAACCCATAAAACCAGTATGGGCAAGAAAAACAACGGAAAATATTCAAGGCTGAACCCTTGTCCTAAATTTAATAACAAACTTAAAGATAATAATAAACCGCCGGCAATAGCGATAGCAAATTGCATAACAATACCTACTTTTGATTGAACGGCTAATTGAATATTACTCGGCAAGGGTTGATATAAAATATTAAATGCCGGATCGTCTAAACCTCTTCTGATAATTCGTTCGGTTGATTTATTAATTGTCATTAATGCCAAAAAGAAAATACTTAGAGCTCCGACTGTAAAACCGGCAATTAGCGAAACAAACACGATTAAAGTAATTGATAAGGGAAGTATTATCAAACCTAACTTAACGCCATACCTAATTAATATCCTGCTGGAGACCCAAGAGATTATTAACTCACCTACTTTTAAACTTGCAAACACTAATGCCATAAATCCGGCAACAGCACCTTCTTCTGTAAACAATGTTGATTCTTGTACTTTTATTGCTGACAAGAATCCGAAGTCGGTAATATATATAACTGTCATAGAAATAGTTGCTGACAAAAAAATCAGACGAAAATATCTTTCTTTAATTAAATTCTTGAACGAAGTATTTATCTGAACCTTTGCAACTTTAAGCTTTTCTTTTTCCTCAGGAAACTTTTTATAAATAGAATTGAGTATTACAATTGCTGTGATTAAACTTCCTATGGAAATAAATAATAAATTATATGATGTTCCTATAAAATTATTTAAAAGCGGTATAATTAAATAGCCTATAATTGAAGCGATTACACCACCCATATTGATTAACCCGAACAAGCGTTTAACCTGAACCAAATTCAAAAGCTTGATGGCTAAACCTCCGGCTTCTGTTCCGGCAATAGAAATGAAAGGCCAAGCCCATATAAAAACAAAAAAACTTAAATATTTCGGATTAACAAACCAGTATGAAATGCGTGCAATAATGGTGATAAGCAACATAAAACTTAGAGCAGCCAAAAAAACATGCTTACTCTTTACTTTCGATTGGAAATAAGAATATAAAGAAGATATAATATAGCCTAATAATCCGGCTGATAAATAGGCATACGGAAGTTGTTCGCTACCATATTCTTTAATAAACACAGAATTAGCCTGAACAAAATAAAATGCAATAAAAAGACCTATAAAAAATGAATGAAAAAATAATAAAGTGAATTTACCCAATTCTTCTTGTTTTATTCCGAAGGTTTTTGTTAGTATTTTATTGAAACTAAACATATTATTTAAGGTAATTGATGGTTATTTGATAGATAATATTGATTTGTTTTCTTTTAATTCAAGTAATCGTTTATTAAGTGCTCTGATTTCTTTTTCTTTATCTATTATTATTTCATTAATTTTAAACTTTTCTTTTAATAACGCATCGAACTCCGTTTGAAGAGTTGCCGTTTTAATATTAATTTTTGCAGAAAATAATGATGCGGCAATACTTTCGGACACTTTTTCAACAAATTCCGTATCATGTGTATCAATAAAGTTTAACGAAGCAAGCTCTATTACTCCTATCAAGTTATCTTCCATTAACAACGGAATAAGTAAAATTGATTTGGGTGCCGAAGTCCCTAAACCCGAACGTATTTCAGCATAATTTTCAGGTATATCCGTTAAATATATTTTTTCTTTTTCAAAGGCACAAGCTCCGATTAAACCGTCTCCGATATTAATTCTTTTTTTATTATATCTTCTGCGTTCGTATGCAACCGAAGCGGTTAATTCTAAAAAAATATCATTGGCATCATCATCATTTACAATAAAAATTCCTCCTTGAATACAATTTGTAAATTCAACTAATTTGTTGATTACGGAATAAGATAATTCAAACATATTATCGCTGCCTTTTCTCATTAGTTCACTGAACATTGCAAAGGCTTCATTGGCTCTGTGCCGTCTTTCATTTTCTTTTGCTCTGTTTTCTTCTTCTGTTTTTGCAGATTTTAAACCGGCTCTCATATCCAACAAAGAAATTCCTAAATCATCATTTTCGCTCAGCGGATTAAATTCTGCGTCAAGATTTCCTTTTCCGATAGCTGAAGCAAATTCTGAATATGTATTTATTCCTTTAATTAAATCGTTAAGCGACATATTCATTTCACCGATTTCGTCCTTTTGTTTTGCTTTTTCAATTTCAACAATGTATCCTTTTGACATACGGAATAATTTGTTTTGTACGATTATAATTGAATTTGTTATGATTCTTCCTAAATAATTTAGTGTTATATATGCCAATGCAATTAGGATTATTCCAAGTATCAGAGTAATAGCAACCATTCGATTGATTTGACTTTTTAATTCTTCGGTTTTGTCTTGAACTTTTTTATCAATATAGTCAATATATACGCCTGTTCCCAGTACCCATCCGTAGGGTTCAAATAATTTTATATAACTTAATTTAGGTATTCGTTCGTTTGTTCCGGGTTTGTAATAATCATATTCCAAAAAACCTTCACCCTTATTTTTTTGTATTAACTCTGCAAATGCCTCATATACATTCTGTTTGGTATCTTCAATTAAAAAAACCTGAACCGTACCGTTCATTTCCGGTTTAGTCGGATGCATAATAACCGTGTACGGAGGTTCTACTTCGTTTATCCAAATATAACCGGCATCGCCGAAAGCAATCTGCTCAATATCCTTTACGGCAAATTTTAGTTCTGTCGGAAAATCTTGTATGTTTACGGATGTTAAACGATAACTGTCTTTCGTTTCTAAATAGGATCGTTCTAAAATTTTATACGCATTATCAACATGATCAATTAACTGTTCCTTAATGGCTTCGTTTTGCTCTACTTTGTATGATTCAATGTTCTTGAGCACTTGTCTGCGAAATTCAAAAATTGAATATAAAGTTACGGCAAGCGTAGTAATTAAAACAGTCAGTCCGGTATAAAGCGGTATTTTGGTACGGATTTTCATAAACCGAAAAAAGTTTTTAAACCCGAAAGATATAAAAAAATATCATTTCCTATAGATTTCCTTGATTAAAATGAATTTTTATTTTATATTTTTTCAAAAAATATAAATATCTTTGCACTTGAATCAGGTAAAAATATCGGTTGCGATATTTTTAAAAAGGGAATGCCGTCAGAATCGGCAACAGTGCCCGCTGCTGTATTCTTCAATGCTTTAAACATTCTTTTGCCACTGTATTTTCTTACGGGAAGGCGTTTAAAATAAGGAGTAAGTCAGAAGACCTGCCTGTTCAAAGATATTATCCGAAGCTTTCGGGAAAAAAGGCTTAACGGATGGACATATCGATATATGCTCATCTTAAAACATTTCCTATTTTTTCGGATTAATACTGTTGTTAAATTATTTTATAAATTTTAAATGTAATTAAAATGAAAAAAAAACTATTTTTAACGGCTGTATTAATCGCATTACTTACAAATGCTTTTAATGCACAAACAAATTTTAATTTTGAATCTTTAATAATTCCTCTTTCTACAGGCTATTGGAACGGTTCTGATGAAAGCGGTTCCTTCGGAAACACAGAAATCACTTTCCCGAATGATTTTAACACCGAATACCAAAGTTGGAGCGGATTTTCATTTGCTTATGACACAATTACAAGCGATAAGCAATATTCCGCCCATACTGTTTCAACTTCCGGCCATGTTTTCGGAATCGGCTTCGTACCTTCTGATTGGCAAGGAGGCACTTACGATAATATTCCGATTGTGTGCAAATTTACCCACCCTGTTCAAATTACATCTGTTGATATTACCAACAGCGAATATGCTGCAGATGTTATTCTAAACGGGAGTTCCTTCGGCGACCCTGCTTTTTCATCCGGCGATTATTTTAAACTTATCATTAATGCATATCATAACAATCAAAACGTAGGGAATATTAATTTTTTTCTTGCAGATTATACAAACGGACATTCAATAGTTATTGATACTTGGGAAGAAATTAATTTAAGTTCATTTGGGACTGTTGACAGTATTTCTTTCAATTTAGAGTCAACACATAACGGCGATTACGGTATGAATACTCCGGCTTACTTTTGCTTGGATAATTTAACTTATACCAACACACTTTCAACTGAAAATAATATCAAAAAAAGTTTTTCTTTATACCCAAACCCTGCAAAAGACATAGTAACAATTGAAACAAATGAAAATTCGTCCATTTCAGTTTTTGATTTATCAGGTAAAAAAGTATTTGAAAAAACTAATTGTTCCGGTTTTGAACAAATTAATATTTCAAACTTAATTTCAGGGATTTATTCTGTTCAAATTACAAACATAGATGAAGTATTTACTAAAAAGCTGATTGTCAAATAAATTTATTCCTATTTAATCTGTTTTGAAATATATTTTTCTCATACTATTTCTGTTAAATTGTTTTGTAACAACAGTAAAATCGCAGCACTTCCCTCCTGCTGTCGGTTTTGAAGGAAGTACTGCAATTTATAAAGACAGCAGTGTTTTTATTGACTGGGTTAAACATGCCGAAGTTTCTCCGTCATATAAAGACATTGCTTTTCCTGAAAACGGATATGCAAATTACGGCACAAATGAAAATGCAATCGGAAAAGCTGACGGAAACCCGGGAGTAGTAAGTTTAGGTGACGGAGGAAGTGCAATTCTTACCTTCAATTCGCCGATTATAAATGGTGAGGGCTTTGATTTTGCTGTTTTTGAAAACGGTTTTTTTGAAAACGACACTTCCGAACTTGCTTTTTCAGAGCTTGCCTATGTTGAGGTCAGCACAGACGGGCTTGAATATATCCGATTCCCTTCAATTTCAGAAATTAACGAAGAAAATCAAATAGGAAGTTTCGGCAACATTAATGCACGTTTTATCCATAACCTTGCCGGAAAATATACCATGTTTTACGGAACGCCCTTTGATTTAGACGAACTTTCAGATTTATACTCCGGAACTTCGGTAAATATCAATCAAATAAATTTTATTAAAATAATTGATGTAGTCGGTTCACTGAATGAAGCGTATGCAAGTTTTGATTCAAAGGGGCATAAAATAAATGACCCCTACCCTACGGCTTTTCCCTCCGGAGGTTTTGATTTAGATGCCGCAGGAGTTATAAATAATTCCCAAAATTCAAAAGTTTCAGGTAAATTATTGATAATTCCAAATCCTGTAAACGATTTTCTATCTTTAAAAACAGATATTGTCGAAGTACTCAGAGTTGATATTTATTCTATAGCCGGAAATATACAACTTTCTGTAAGCCAAACCGATAATATTAACGTAACGAAGCTGAAACCGGGTATTTATATTTTAAAAATATTCGGTAAAAACGAAACCTATTCAACTCGCTTCTTTAAATATTAAAAATATAATTGATATTAATATATAGATTTTGAAATACAAATTTTGCATAGCGTTCTTCTTGCTCTTAATTTCTCAACAAATTAATGCTCAGGATACGATACAAATAAAAGAAGTAATTAAATCAGAAACTCGTTTTTCTCAATACAGTAATTTAAAAACAGAAATCATTGACAGCACTTTAAAATCATATTACAAAAATGCATCGCTTGATGAATTGCTTTTCAAACAAACGCCTTCTTTTATAAAATCGTACGGCGGACTTGGAAATTTATCGACAATTGTATTAAGGGGCAGCAATTCAAATCACGTTTCAGTTAATTGGAACGGGTTTCCCATAAATTCAATCTCTACCGGAGGAACAGATTTATCTTTAATTCAATCCGGTTTCTTTAATAACATCACCGTTATTCCCGGAGCATCTTCTTCATTGTACGGCAGCGGAACTTTCGGCGGAGCAATTGAACTCAACAACTTATATAATCAACCAAAAGGTTTTGATATTCGTTTAGAAATTGAACCCGGCAGTTTTCATACCGTAAAAAATTCTATTGAAACTAATTATTCAGGCAATAGCATTCAATATCGAATTGCAATAGATAAAATTTTTGCCGAAAATGATTTCGTTTTTTTAGATAATTTCAAAATTAACCCTGTTCCGGAAAGAAGAAAAAATAACGCACTAAACAGTTTTAATATATTTCAAACATTAAAACTAAACCTTCCGAAATCCAATACAATTGAGGCCGGAATTTGGTATATTTTAAAATACAAAGAAATACCCGAAATTGCCGGTTCATACGAAACAGGAAATAAAAACCAAACTGACAGTATATTCAGAGCTTTTTTCCGTTGGAAAAAACTTAATAAGCATTCAATATTTTCTTTAAGCACAGCTTTTTTTACAGAATATCTGCACTACACCGATAAACTAAATATCGCCGACTTAAACTATTTCATTGACTCTGAAATTAATAGTCTTTCTGTTTTTAGCGATTTATCCTATAGATATTATTTCAATAAAAAATTAACAATAGAATTTGCCGGACTTTTTAATCGACAAAAAATTCAGACATCAAATTATATTAATGACCACATTGCCGATAATAACTATTCTTTATTAATGGCGGCTCAATACAAACTTCTGAAATCAGAAATCAACTTTAGTTTCAGGAATGAATTTTCACTCGAATTGGGTTTTATTCCGGTTTTTAATGCCGGGCTTACAAAAAAAATTCTAAACGAAAAGTTGACACTTAAATCAAGTATTTCAAATAAATTCAGACGACCCACATTTAACGAGCGCTATTGGCTACCGGGTGGAAATTCAAAATTAAAACACGAAAGAGGTATAAGTGTTGATATTAATCCGGAATATGTCCTAAAAAAAGAACCGAATCAATTGATTAAAGTTTCAGCAACAACTTATTATTCAAAAATATATGATATGATTCAATGGATACCCGATACAAACCAAGTATGGACGGCTGTTAATAATAATGAAGTGAATATCATAGGATTAGAGTCTGACTTTAATTTAATATTTAAAAAAAATAATTTTGTATATTCATTTAATACATCGTATAACTACACATACTCAGTACAGACAAATGTTTTTCGGCATTCAAATTTCGAATTTCCTGCTAAATTAATTTACACCCCCGAGCATAGTGCTAAATTATTTTTTTCAACAACATATAAAAAAATAAATATCGGCTTATCAACACAATATATCGGAAAAATGTTTACAACGCAAGATAATAATTTGCTGTATGTTTTGTCGCCCTTTGTTATAACAGATTTATATTCGGCATATCATTTCAAAATTAAAAATTACCTGATTGATATAAATGCTAAGATTATAAATATGTTTAATTCCCGATATCAGCTGATTAAATCATACCCCTCACCCGGCAGAGCCATATATGTCAGTATCCGATTAACTTATAAAAAAGAATAAATGACCCTTTCGAACATTTTTCATTGCTTAATACCCCTGCTGTTTGTCGGTTTTGCTTCCTGTAAACCAAAACCGAATCCTATAAATACAGTTGACTTATCCAAAGGTGTTTTTATAATAAATGAAGGAAACTTTATGTCAAACAACGGAGAAATTAGTTTTTACAACACCGATACCGGAGAGCTTACAAACAACCTCTTTGCTGCACAGAATAATAATGCAGTAATCGGAGATGTTGTACAATCAATGTGCATATCTGATTCAATTGCTTTAATCAGTGTCAATAATTCAAAAAAAATAGAAATCGTTGATGTTAAAGACTTTAAGCATATAACAACTTTAAGCGGTTTCTCGTACCCTCGTTATATAATTAATGTTCGTGAAAATATTTTTTATTTAACAAACGGAAAAAACCCGGGAGAGGTAAAAGTTATTGATACAGAAAAGAAAGAAGTTGTAAAAACAATAACTGTAGGAAATCAGCCCGAAAACTTATTGCTTTTCAGCAACAAAGTTTTTGTTGCTGACGGAGCTTGGGGACACGACAGTACCATAAGTATAATTAATGCAACAAATGATGAACTTATTGAAACTATTGCTGTTGGTGACGGTGCAACAGATTTAGCAGCAGACAAAAACGGAAATATTTGGATTTTATGCCAAGGAAAATCTGCTTATGATTATCCGGAAGAAACTGAATCTCAATTGGTTTGTATAAATACTGAAAGGCTTGAAATTATTGAACGAGTAACAATAGGTGTTGTCGGAGATAATTACCATCCCAAAAGAATTGCATCCGACATAAAAACCGGCTATATTTATTATGTTGAACACGACGGAGTTTACAAAATGCACACAGATAGTCCGCATACTAATTATAGATTTATCATCGGGACTTTTTACGGTTTAGAGCTTAATTCAGAAAGCGGTGATGTGTATGTTTTTAACGACAACGGATTTACAAGCTCCGGCACAATGACAGTATATAACTCCGAAGGTCAGACAATTATTCCTGCCCTAAGAACAGGAATCGGTCCTAACGGAGCAATATTCAAATAAAAAAGCTACCCGTGCTGAGTAGCTTCATAAAATAACTGTTCAAAGTTTCTACTTTTCTACTTTTAAAATACTTGAAACCAATTCCTCAAATTGTTCTTGACTTCTGTAACCTACAATTTGTTTATAATCTCCGTTAGCCGGAATAAATAATAATGTAGGAATACTTCTTATTTTAAATAAGTTTGCTAAAGCAGGAGTTACATCTGTGTTTATTTTATATACCTGAAGTTTGTTTCCGTATTCTGCTTGTATTGCCGCTAAATGCGGGGCTATCATTTTACATGGCTGACACCAATCGGCATAAAAATCAATAATCATGGGTTTATCTCCGATAAAATTCCAAGTCGAATTTTGTTCATAATTCCACACTTTTGATTTAAACGTAGCCTCATCTATAAAAACAATTTTCTGAGAAAAACCGGTTAAACCTATAAAAAGTAATACGATTGCAATTAAATGATTTTTCATTGTTGTTTGATTTTTAATTTATACTTTATATAACGATAATCATACCAAAATATTTTACAAAAAAAAAGCCGTTGAAAATCAGCGGCTTTTAAAAGTTATGCCGGTTTCTCTACTTTTAAAACATCCGCAATTGCCTTAATAAAAGTATCTTTTGGTAAAGCACCTACAGCCATTTGTGGTTGTCCTTCAGAAGGAACGAATAATAAAGACGGAATACTTTGAATTCCGAACATTCCGGCTAAGTTTCTTTCTGCTTCGGTATCTATTTTATAAATTTTAATGGTATCTCCGTACTCTTGTTGTAATTCGTCTAAAATAGGAGCTACCATTTTACAGGGTTGACACCAATCAGCATAAAAATCAATCATACAAGGTACGTCTCCTTCATATTTCCAATCTTTATTTTTTTCATAGTTAAAAACTTTCGCTTTAAATGTTTCTTCGTTTAAAAATTCTACTTTTGCCATTTTAATGTATTAAATTATCTAAATTTATTATTATATTTATAGTTCTGCTATCAAACAATATACCTTTTTGTTTTTTTTGCAAATAACATAAAAAAACATGACATTATTACCATTCCTTTATTAATTTTATGTAAAAAAGAATACTTTTGTCAGTTATTAAAAAAATAGCAGATTCAACAAAAAATAACTAAAATGCCTGATTTTAAAAGATACATGGTAACTTCTGCCCTGCCCTATGCAAACGGTCCGGTTCATATAGGACATTTGGCAGGTGTGTACATTCCCTCAGATATATATGTGCGTTACTTGCGTTTAACCGAAAAAGATGTGAAATGGGTATGCGGTTCTGATGAACACGGTGTGCCTATTACACTTAAAGCAAAAAAAGAAGGAATAAGCCCGCAAGAAGTTGTTGACCGTTATCATAATATAATTAAAAAATCATTTAAAGAATTTGGTATTTCTGTTGATATTTATTCGCGTACAAGTAATAAAATTCACCATGAAACGGCTTCCGAGTTTTTCAAAAAATTATATGATGAAGGGAAATTTATTGAGCAAACCACAAAGCAATATTTTGATACAATAGAAAATCAGTTTTTAGCAGACCGATATATAAAGGGAACATGCCCCAAATGCGGAAATGATGATGCATACGGAGATCAATGTGAAAAATGCGGAAGTACTTTAAGCCCCGAAGAACTTATAAATCCGAAATCAACCATCAGCGGAGGAACTTTGGAATTAAAAGATACTAAACATTGGTATTTACCGCTCGACAAACATGAAGCTTTTCTGAAAAAATGGATATTAGAAGATCATAAAGAATGGAAAACAAATGTTTACGGGCAATGTAAATCATGGTTAGATGCAGGTTTACAAGCAAGAGCAGTCAGTCGTGATTTAGATTGGGGCGTTCCGGTTCCCGTTGAAAATTCTGAGGGAAAAGTTTTATACGTTTGGTTTGATGCACCGATAGGTTATATATCTGCAACAAAAGAAATAACAGCCGACTGGGAAACGTATTGGAAAAATCCTGAAACAAAATTGGTTCACTTCATCGGAAAAGATAATATCGTTTTTCATTGTATTATTTTCCCGGCAATGTTAAAAGCAGAAGGCTCATATATTTTACCCGACAATGTACCTGCTAACGCTTTTTTAAATTTAGAAAATGATAAAATTTCTACTTCACGAAATTGGGCTGTGTGGTTACACGAATATTTAGAAGATTTTAAAGATAAGCAAGATGTTTTACGATACGTTTTAACAGCAATAGCTCCCGAATCCAAAGACAGTGATTTCACCTGGAAAGATTTCCAAGAAAGAAATAACAGCGAATTAGTTAATATTTTCGGAAATTTTATTAATCGTACTTTAGTTTTAACTAAAAAATATTACAATAAAGTTGTTCCTCAAATCGGCATTTTAAATGCCGAAGACAAAACTGTTCTGAATGAAATCAGTAAAACAAAAGATACAATAGGCGAACTCATAGAAAATTACAAGTTCAGAGAGTCTTTAAAAGAATTAATGAATTTAGCAAGAACCGGAAATAAATACTTAGCCGATACCGAACCGTGGCATTTGATAAAAACAAATCCCGAACGTGTAAAAACCGTATTAAACATTGCTCTACAAATAACTGCCGGTTTGTCCGTTTTGTCGGAACCGTTTATGCCCTTTACAGCAGAAAAAATTGTTAACCTTTTAAATATCGAAAAAATAAAATGGGAAGATGCAGACAAAAATTCTCTCGTACCCGGCCACATCATTAATGAACCTGAATTATTATTTGATAAAATCGAAGATTCAGAAATAGAATTCCAAATTAATAAACTCTTAAAAACTAAGGAAGCAAACAAAAAAGATTCGATTCAATTAAAGCCGATTAAAGAAATTGTAAGTTTTGATGATTTTCAAAAATTAGACATACGAACAGCAACAATAAAAGCTGCCGAAAAAGTAGCAAAGACAACAAAGTTGTTAAAACTGACATTAGATACCGGTATTGATATTCGAACGGTTGTATCAGGAATTGCAGAATTTTATAAACCCGAAGAAATTATTGGGAAACAAGTACAAGTTTTAGTAAATTTAGCACCCAGAAATCTTAAAGGAATTACATCTGAAGGAATGATTTTAATGGCTGAAAACCCCGAAGGAAAATTATGTTTTGTTTCGCCCGAAAAAGAATTTGAAAACGGCTCAAGTGTAAGTTAAAGCATCATTAATTTCGGAACAATTCATTATTTTTATAAAAATTCTGTATCTTTGAACTCTAAAATAAAAAACAATGTTTTTAACGATATTTTTACTTACATTAATTTTAACAGGAATTGCTTTAATCGGTTTAGGAGTTCAAACATTTTTCTCAAAGAAAAAAGCATTTCCTGAAACACGAGTCGGACACAATAAAACAATGCGTAAAAAGAAAATTTATTGTGTAAAAACTCAACAAGCGGTAATTGATAAAAACTACAAACAAAAATCTTGGAATCAAACAACTTGTTCCGGTTGTTAATTTGTATGTCCTGTTTTAATTTTTGCAACACCTTAAAAATTTTTCATTATAACTTGCAACTGACATGTATTTTCATCTGACAGTCTGATAATTATCGAAATATGTGAAGTCAAAAGACCTCACAGGTACAGGGTTTTTATTACTGTTTCAATGCTGTTTTAGGGTTTCTCTATTGAATGTTAACGGAAATGTATATGCGATAATTGCGGGATTTACCTTCGGAGAGGGCTTCGCCGTTCAAGGCACTATCGTTTCAATTTGCACAAATGTTTCTATCTTGCACAATGTTTCATTTACCACAAATGCCCGCAATTATCGCGCATACAATGTTAGCGGCATACTTATCTATGGCATTCGGGATTGTAAACTTAGGCTTTG
>DYOF01000161.1 GCA_020720665.1 Acetofilamentum sp.
GGTGTTTCATCGGAATATATTTTATCATAATAATAATGCATGTAATTTTCAGATATATGATAAATTACATGCATTAAACTGTATTTTTAAGAATTATTTTACCTTAACAAAAGTTGTATTAATAAAAAATTCTTCAAAATCTTCTTCAATTACTAATTTCTCGCTTGTTAATTCTTTAACATTGAATTTATGCGGTGAGTACATATCGTCAGCACCCCAATCTATTGTTAAAACAGTACCTGCTTCGTCAATCTCCCAAGTTCCTTCGATAGGTTCAGGCAAAGTTTTTTTAACCTTAGTGTCAGCAAATTCAAATACTTCGGTTTTTAAAATATTTGCATTCATTTCATTTAAAAATTCAATATCGGCAGTTTCATGCATGGTTGAATTTTCAATTTTTTCAACATCCCATTTGCCTGACATTTTTTCTTTCGGTGTTTTATTACATGAAGCTGTAAACAATACGAAAATTAAGATAACTGAGAAAAATTTAATTTGTTTCATATGAATATTAATTTTAAAGAAATAAATATAAAGATAACAAATTTACTAATAATTTAACTTAAATACAAAAAATTATGACTTTCAAATATTTAATTTTAATTTTATTTATTAATTGAATAATTTCAGAAATCAATGAAAAGATTAATTAAGTTTTTTTTAAAATATATTCCTCGACCGGTTTTAATTAAATTGAGTTTAATTTTCAGAAAACCTGTGAGTTTGTTTTATAGAGGCAACCATGTATATTGTCCGGTTTGTAATCATTCATTTCGAACGTTTTTACCATACGGTTACGGAAACGGACATAAAAAAAATCGTTTATGCCCGTTTTGTTTATCTTTGGAGCGACATCGTTTATTATGGCTTTATTTAAACAATAAAAGCGATTTTTTTTCAGGAAATAAGAACGTATTACATTTTGCTCCGGAACAGCCTTTTATTAAAAGGTTTAGAAAAATTCTTCAAACGGATTATATTACAACCGATTTATATTCGCCGATTGTTGATGTAAAAACAGATATCAGAAATTTGAGTTTTCAAAGCAATAGTTTTGATATTATAATCTGCAATCATGTTTTGGAACATATTGATGATGAACAAAAAGCCTTATATGAAATCAAAAGAGTTTTAAAACCGGGTGCTTGGGCTATTTTACAAGTTCCTATAAATTATGATTTAGATAAAACGTTTGAAGATGATGCAATTACAAATCCTAAAGAACGAGAAAAAATTTTCGGACAATACGATCATGTAAGATTGTATGGAAAAGACTATCCTGAACGGCTTAAAAATGCAGGTTTTAAAGTTATTGAGGATTCTTTTGTGAAAACTTTTTCCGAGCAAGAAATTAAAAAATATCAATTTGATGAGAACGAAATAATTTATATATGCATTAAAGAATAAAAAAGGCTGCCTTTTTCGGACAGCCTTCACGTATTATGCTAAATTTGTATACACTGCTTGAACGTCATCATCTTCATCTAATTTATTAAGCATCTTTTCAATTTCTTCTTTTTGTTCATCAGAAAATTCTTGCGGAGAAGTCGGAAATCGTTCCAAAGTTGCTTTTTTGGGTTCTATTTCTTTGTCTTCTAATGCTTTAGAAAGTGAACCGAAATTGGTATAGTCGCCATAAATCAAAATTAAATTTTCTTCTTCATCAACTTCAATTTCTTCCAAACCGAAATCAATGAGTTCCAGTTCTAATTCTTCAGGGTCTGTTTCATCTTTTGCAATTTCAAAAACCGCTTTTCTTTCAAAAAGAAAATCTAAAGAACCCGTAGGAACCATGCCGTTGCCGAATTTACTGAAATAATATTTGACGTTGGCAACAGTTCTTGTGGTATTGTCCGTTGCACATTCAACAACAACTAAAACACCGTGAGGTCCTTTACCTTCATACACAACTTCGGTATATTCGGCAGCATCTTTTCCTTCAGCCCGTTTTATAGCTCTTTCGATATTATCTTTGGGCATGTTACCGGCTTTGGCATTAATTATTGCGGTTCGTAATTTTGAATTCATTTCCGGATCCGCTCCTCCTTCTTTTGCTGCAATTGTTATTGCTTTTGCCAATTTCGGAAATAAAGTGGACATTTGTCCCCATCGTTTCATTTTGGCAGCCTTTCTGTATTCAAATGCTCTTCCCATTTTTAAATTTTACATTTTTTGCAAAAATAGAAAAATGATATTTATTTTATTATTTTTTTCTGATTTCATTTCAAAAAATATATTTTAGAATTTTTTAAATATGATAACACTTACTGTTTCAAATACTATTAAAAAACATAATCCAAACATGAAATTGGGTTTGATTTTTTCGCAGGTAAAATTTCAAGAAAATAATGAATTATTAAAAAAACTGATTGAAAATGAAAGCCATAGAATTGCAGGCATGAAATTAGAAGCGGTTAAAGATTTACCACAAATTGCAGCATCGAGAGATGCATACAGGCACTTAGGTAAAGAACCCTCAAGATACAGATTATCGGCAGAAGCACTACATCGAAGGATAATTTCGGGCAAAGGATTGTATTTCATTAATAATATTGTTGATGTTATTAATTTATCTTCTTTAAAAACAGCGTATTCAATAGGCGGATATGATTTTGAAAAAATTAACGGAGCCGTAAGATTTGATTTAGGCGAGGCAAATGAAAATTATGAGGCAATCGGCAGAGGTAAAATGAATATTGAAAATTTACCCGTTTTCAGAGATGAAAAAGGAGCATTCGGTAGCCCTACATCTGATTCGGAACGAACTAAAATAACAAAAGACACAAAAAAAATTCTTTTAATTGTGATAAACTTCGGCGGTCAAGAAAATTTTGAATTCGACTTAAATATAATTGCCGAATTAATTGAAAATTTTTGCTCGGGAAAAGAAATTATTAAGCAAATTGTTTAATTATTCTATAATTTTTATTCGTTTAACGCCTTTATAATTAATTGATTTTTGTTTTCTTATAAATCGTATTGTATTTTCTGCATCAACAATCGGGTGCTCTTTGCCGTTTTTTAGGAAACTCAAACCGTAAGCCGCTGACATATAATTATTAATTGCTACTGAATATGTTTCTTTCGAGAGAGGTTTATTTTGTGTATCTGTTAAAATTATATGTTTCAATTTCTTATCTGAATTTAACTCCAAAGTAATATTTAAGCCGCTTACTTGAATTTCATTTTCGTTTTCTAAATTGTATGCGTATGTAATAAGTTTTTCAATTTGTTTTGGTGATAAATTGTATTCTACTAAAGTGTTCCCGAAGGGCGATAATTCGAAAATTTGTTTAACAATAATGTTTCCTTTTGGAATTTTTCGTATTCTGATACCTCCGTTATTTTGGAATGCGATGTCAACTTTTAAAGTATCTCTTATTGCATCGGTGAGCATTGCGCCAAGTTCGTCTTTTCCGTTTAAATCTTCTGTTGCCGTTCCGATAACTTTTGATAAATCGGGGTTGTCATTATAGGTGTCTATTAAATCTCGGATGGCTATATTTTTATTGTTTTCATTATCTAAGGCGATTAAAGTGTCAGATTTTGAGGTTATTACATTGTTAATTAATTGAATTTTTAAAACACCCAAATATTCAATATGCGAACCGGCTTGGCAAATCAGAGTGTTATTGACAAACTCGCCGGTTTGTAAAAATGTGTGTGAATGACCGCCGATTACAGCATCAAAAATAGGAACTTTTTTGGCTAATCGTTTATCTTCTTTATAACCTAAATGTGTTAAAGCAATAAAAATATCTGATGAATCTTGATAATTTATATATGTTTTTGCAATTTTAAGCGGACTTCTAAAATTTATATGTTTAATTTTTAAAGGGCTGCAATCGGGTATTCCTAATTTATTTACTTGAGTAAGTCCTAAAACTCCGATTGAAATACCCTTTTTTAAATTGAATTTGTGATAGGCGTTTAGTGGTTTTAAAACGGCTTCTTTATCAGGAAAAATGTTAGCTGAAATAAATTCAAAATCGGCTTGTTCTCTTCGTTTGTTTAAGGTTTCTTGTCCGTAATCGAATTCATGGTTTCCTACAACTGAAATATCAAATTTTAATCGGTTCATTAAATCAATCATCGGATACCCCTGTTCCGGGTACCTGTCAACAATCGGATTTCCGGTAAAATTGTCGCCTGCTGAAAATAAAAACACGTTTTCATAGTTAGTTCTGTAATAATCTATATAATAGGCTAATTTTGACATATTATCAATTTTTGCATGCATGTCATTGGTGTGCAAAATAATAATTTCCTTTATATCCGTTTGGGAATATAATTTGTCGGAAATTGAAAAAG
>DYOF01000162.1 GCA_020720665.1 Acetofilamentum sp.
AAATTTTTAGACACATGAAAACAATACTGGCAATTGAATCTTCGTGCGATGATACTTCAGCTGCAATTGTACAAGACGGTTGGTTGCTGTCAAATATTACCGCAAATCAAAATGTTCATAATCTATACGGCGGTGTTGTTCCTGAACTTGCCTCAAGAGCACACCAGGCAAATATTATCCCTGTTGTAGATTTGGCTATTAAAAACTCAGGAGTGAAAATGACTGATATTGATGCAATTGCATTTACAAGGGGTCCCGGTCTTTTGGGTTCATTATTAGTAGGTGTTTCTTTTGCAAAAGGATTTGCATTAGCAAGAAATATTCCGCTTATTGAGGT
Source organism: Acetofilamentum sp. (assembly GCA_020720665.1). Lineage (GTDB taxonomy): Bacteria > Bacteroidota > Bacteroidia > Bacteroidales > JAADGE01 > JAADGE01. The sequence goes on from DYOF01000162.1 coordinate 338, forward strand.
CAATCATTTGCACGGTCATTTATCTGCCCTTTTCTTGAAAGAAAAAAATTGCGAACATATAGACCCACATTTTCCGTTTATAACTTTGCTTGTTTCAGGCGGTCATTCACAAATTATTATTGTAAAAAGTTTTTTTGAAACCGAAATTTTAGGCGAAACCATTGATGATGCTGCAGGTGAGGCTTTCGATAAAAGTGCAAAAATAATGGGCTTACCCTATCCCGGCGGTCCGTTGATTGACAAATACGCAAAGGACGGTAATCCTACTGCTTTTAAATTTGCTAAACCCAAAGTAGGCGACTTGGAATACAGTTTCAGTGGTCTTAAAACCTCAATATTATACTTTATAAGGGATGAAGTTAAAAAAAATCCTGACTTTGTAAAAGAAAACTTAAATGACTTGTGTGCCTCTATACAACAATCCATTATATCTATTTTAATTGAGAAATTAATAAATGCAGTAAATTATACAGGAATTAAAGAAATAGCTATTGCCGGAGGTGTTGCGGCAAATTCCGGATTAAGAACACGATTAAAACAAGAAGCCGAGAAACGCAATTGGGTTTTACACATACCTGAATTCAAATATACCACTGATAATGCCGCAATGATAGCGATTACGGCGTATTATAAGTATTTAAAAGCCGATTTCTCAACCCAGTCGGTAACTGCAGAGTCCAAATTAAAATCGATTTAAATTAAATTCAAATGAACAAACCCGAATTACTTTTGCCTGCAGGAAATATTGAAACATTCTATGCGGCTTTGGAAGGCGGTGCAAATGCTGTTTATTTAGGCTTAAAACATTTTAATGCACGTGAACGAGCGTTAAACTTTACTAATTTTCAAATACCGGTTCTGATTAAAATTGCTCACAAAAAAAATTGCAAAGTTTATATAACATTAAACACTGTAATTAAAAATAATGAACTGAACGAATTAATTGATGTTTTAGACTATTTAAGAACGGTTAAACCCGACGGTGTTATTATTCAGGATTGGGGTGTATTTAATTTAATAAAGAAATATTTCCCTGAATTGCCGGTTCATGCCAGTACTCAAATGGCAAATCATAATAGTTTAGGTGCAATTTTTTCTTATAAACATAAATTTGAACGCATAATTTTAGCTCGCGAATTAAGCTTAAAAGAAATTGAAACCATTATTAAGAAAACAAAAATTGAAACAGAAGTATTTATACACGGAGCTTTATGTTATTCATTTTCAGGAATGTGCAATTTCAGTAGCTATTTAGGCGGACACGGAGCAAACAGAGGTTTGTGCTCACAAGTTTGCCGAAGAGCATTTAATACAGGAAATGATACTCAATATTTTTTTAGCTTAAAAGATAATCAACAAATTGAAAATATCGAAAATTTAATTCGTATAGGAGTCCGTTCTCTTAAAGTTGAAGGACGTTTAAAATCATCTGATTATGTTTATAAAGTTGCACAAGCATATCGAAAGCTGATTGATGATAAAAATAATTTACAAACAGCACAAGAACTATTAAAAACAGAAACCGGACGAGCTAAAACACCCTATTTTTTAGGAAATAACTTAAAAGATGCTATAACCTATGACAGCCCGAATACGGGTATTTTTTTAGGTAAAATACGGGCTGTGTCAAAAAATTATTTTGAATTTGAAACCGATTTTATTCTTGAACATTCATTTAAACTTCGAGTAAAACTTCCGGATAAAGATGAACAAATCAATCTGAAAGTTCAAAAATTTCAACAAAACGGAACTCTCGTCAGAATATTTACAGATACAAAATTTATCATTAACAGCAGGGTTTATTTGTCCTCACAAAATGAAAAAAACTTTTCGTCAAAACTACCGGAGGGAAATAAATTCAAATTTGGCGTTTCATTTGAAAAGAAAAAACAAATTATAAATTCATTTTCACAGAAAGGAACGCCTCAATCAAATTTATTATATTTAAGAATTGATTCTGTTGAATGGATTAAAAATATTAAAATAAATTCAATTGACTATCTGATACTTTCATTTGATGAAAAAAATTTGAATCATTTTAATCCTGTTTCAGACTTTATTCAAACCAATAAGCAAAAAATTTGGATTGAATTTCCTCATTTTATTTCCGAATCAAAAATTGAATTTTATAAAAAAACAAGTCTGAAATTATCGGACGCAGGACTAAACAAATTCTTTTTAAGTCATATCTCACAAAAACTTCTCTTACCTAAATACAGTGTTTTTGCCGGTAATGAAAACATGTATGTCTATAATGATGCGGCAGCAGACTTTTTCTTTACGCAAGGTGCTGAAAGTTTTTGCTATCCGACTGAAATTGACAGTGATAATTTAGAGCTTTTTCAGAATAAAAACGGCATAATTCCGGTATATTTTTACCCGCGTTTATTTATATCAAGAATGCCGGTAAAAATAAAACAAGAAGAAGCATTTTTCGACAGCGAAAATAAGCGATATAAAAAAATCGTTAAAGGCGGAATCAGTTATACATTTCCGGATACTCCCGTATCATTTCTTCAATATGTAAATAAATTAAAACAAACGGGTTTTGCTAAATTTTTAATTGATTTAAGCTTTGAGAAACCCTCAAAAAACAGATTTAACACACTGATTAAAAAATATAAAGAATCTCAACAAGTACAACCTTCAACAAACTTTAACTACAAAAGAACGTTGAAATAATTGATTATTTATATTTTTACAGAAATTTAACAACGAAAAAATATGGCAAAAATTCTTGTAATTGATGATGAAAAAGCAATCAGAAATTCGTTAAAAGATATATTAGAATATGAAAAACACGAAGTTACACTTGTTGAAGATGGTTTAACCGGTATAAAAGAATTGGAAGAGAATGAATATGACATTGTTTTGTGTGATATAAAAATGCCCGGGATTGACGGTATTGAAGTTTTAGAAAAAGTAAATGAAAAAGAAATAAATGTTCGCTTTATTATGATTTCCGGACACGGAACCGTTGATACAGCCGTAGGAGCGATTAAAAAAGGGGCTTTTGATTTTATTGAAAAACCCTTAGATTTAAACCGTTTGTTAATCACAATTAAAAATGCTGATGAAATTGGAAAACTTGTAAGCGAAACCTATACACTGAAAAAAAAGGTCAGTAAAAAATATGAAATGGTCGGAAAATCTGACGCCATAAAACAAATTAAAGAAATGGTTGACAAAGTAGCCACAACCGAAGCACGCGTTTTGATTACCGGCGAAAACGGAACGGGTAAAGAGTTGGTTGCACATCGTTTACACGAAAAAAGTAACCGCAGCAATCAACCCTTTGTTGAAGTTAACTGTGCTGCCATTCCTTCTGAACTCATTGAAAGTGAGTTATTCGGACATGAAAAAGGCTCATTTACATCAGCTGATAAACAGCGTACGGGAAAATTTGAACAAGCAAACGGAGGCATTATATTTTTAGACGAAATTGGTGATATGAGTTTATCCGCACAAGCGAAAGTTTTAAGAGCCTTACAAGAAAATAAAATTTCCAGAGTAGGAAGTGATAAACAAATTAAAGTTGATGTCAGAGTTATTGCAGCTACAAATAAAAATATAAAAGAAGAAATTGCAGCTAAACGTTTTCGTGAAGACTTATATCACCGTATCAGTGTAATTTTAATTCATGTTCCCTCCTTAAATGAACGTTCGGAAGATATTCCGATTTTGGCAGAGCATTTTATGAAAACCATTTCAAAAGAAAACGGTAGTGCTCAGCTGAAATTTGAAAGTAATGCAATAAAAGAACTTCAAAAAATAAATTGGACGGGAAATATTCGAGAATTCAGAAATGTTATTGAACGACTTTTTATTTTATGCGATGAAAAAATAACAGCAAATGATGTTAAATTATATGCTCATCCTATAGGACGATAAGTATCATTACATTAGTAAATTACGGCATAAATCGATAAGGTAATTTT
>DYOF01000026.1 GCA_020720665.1 Acetofilamentum sp.
CAAAATAAATTCCGGCTTTTAATTCGCCTAAATCAATTTTATTATAATCTGTAAACGAAATATTGCTCATTTGTTTTCCCGTAATATCGCTAACCGAAACAGTAATTTCTGCATTACCGAATACTTCTGTATCAAACATTACAATTCCGTTTGTAGGATTAGGATATAATTTTAAACTTTCATTAGTTATATCTTCTGTACTTACGTTAATGGTTTTATTTCTGAAATACAGAATTTGACCATTATCAGTTCCCACAAAACAATCCGGGTCACTATCGGCATCACTATCGACAAAAACAGGAACGGGAATATAAATTACTAAACCTAAGGGATTTAAATTTCCTGTCATTTCGGCAAAAGCCGGTGTTTCAGGGTTACCCGTATTCAAATAATGTTTTATGCTCCAAGTGTAGTCAGAATAATCCAAAACCCCGGCGAATAAATCATAATCGCCGTCATCATCAATATCTGTAAAATCAGGGAAACATAAGTATAAATCAGCGGGTAAAACAATCGGACTTGTTTGCGATTCAAAAACGGCTGCACCTGCATTGCCCGTATTTCTATAAAAACTTAAAACTGCATCTCCGCCATAGTTTACCGACCCCCTAAATAAATCTAAATCGGCATCGTTATCAATATCAACCAATGAAATAAAAGCATAGCTTCCTGTAATTGCACTAAACGGGTTATCAACACCGGTTTGTAATTCAAAAACCGGCACACCGGCAGTTCCTGTATTTTTATAGTATTGAATTAATTCATAGGGACTATTTTGTGTTCCTAAAATCAAATCAAAATCGCCGTCGTTATCAATATCTGCAAATTCCGGATAATTAATAAATGTATTTATCGGAAAATTATTCATCGGATTATCAATACCAAACTGCTGTACAAAAACCGGAGCAAGGTTTGTGCCTGTGTTTTTGAAGAAGTTGACTTTTATTTCATAAGTTGATAAATCATAGCCTGAAATAAACATATCAAAATCGCCGTCATTATCAATATCGGCAAAAGCGGGGGCTGTAACATAAGTAGAAACCCCGATGCCGTTTCTGTCTTCAAATATTGCATTTGCAGTTGTTCCGGTGTTTTCATAGAATAAAATTCTGCTATTGGCACCGAAAAATAAATCTAAATCGGAATCGCCGTCAATATCAGTTAAAGTGATTAAATCAGAGTCTAAATACGGAGGATTTTCAAAGGGATTGTCATTGCCGGTTTTCTTAACAAATGCAGGTACCGTATTCGAACCATTATTTTTGTAGTATTGTTCACCGTTTATTATTGCATCTAAATCGCCGTCTCTATCCAAATCGGCAAGTACAAGTGATTCTTGCCAACCTTCGGTATTATCAAATAAACTTGTTGCGTCTTCAGCTACAAAAACCGGAGCAGATGCAGTTCCCGTATTTCTGTACAAATAAGGGTAATTATTGTATGCTCCGATAAAAACATCTAAATCACCGTCATTATCAATATCGGCAAAATTTAGTCTTTCCATACTATCCGGATCTATACCGTTCAAAGGGTTATCAGTACCTGTTTGTTCTGTATATTGAGCAGATGCAGCTGTTCCGGTATTTTTATAATAATATATCTTATTAGCATATTGATCGTTAATAAATGCGTCATAATCGGCATCACCGTCAATATCAACAAAGCTCAAATAGGGTATGTCTGTGAAAGTTAAACCGTCAAACGGATTATCGGTTCCGGTTTGTTCAATTAATTCGGCTTTTGTATTGTTTCCGATATTTTTATAATATTTAATGTCCCACAAATGCGACGAATTATCATAATTTATGGAAACCACATCAAAATCACCGTCGTTATCCAAATCTGTTAAATTTGAATAGTCGGCTCCGGAAACTATTTGGCCGTCAAACGGGTTTTCACTTCCGAACGGATTATCAAGTCCGGTCATTTGAATAAACACATCCGATTCAAAATTTTTCTGAGCGTTTAGTTCTGTAGTAAACTTTCCGTTAAACGGTTTTTTCATTTTAAAATCTTGTGCATTAGCTTGCCCTGCAGTTAATGCCAAAGCCATAGTTGCGCCTGCTGTTGCCAATTTAAGCATGTTTTTAAGCCTCAGCAATTTTTCAAACAATTTACGAAGCCTGCTGACGATACTTCTTTGTTTGGTTTTACTGAAATCGTAAAACGTTCCGGATTTAACATTTTTGTCAAATCGCTTTTTTAATTTAAAATATTTAGAACCTGTTTCTAAATAAATTCTTTGTGTAAGTGTATTCATAAACTTTAATTTAAAATTAATAATTATTTCTTTGATTCTTCAACCGCCCAAAAACTGTCGGTTGGTGTTGTGATTGCTAATTTATTTGAAGGGTGGCTCGGGTTGATGATATTAGGTCGTGAAACACCGGGTAAAATTTTAACATCATAAATTTCATCCACACTATTTTCATATTCAATTTTACCTACAACACTTCCTGTGGGTAAATGTAAAATAATAACGCCTGCTTTTTGTGATTTTTCGGCAATAGGTAAATCCCTGAATGCCGAAGTTTGATGTCTTAATTTTGAATGTCCGATAAAAAGATAATCGCCGAATTTTTCCATTCCTCTTACAAAATACCCTAAGCTGTTAATAAGTTGATACGTTCCTTTTTCAATATCAGCCTCAATAAGTTCTCCGGCAGCCGATAATAACATATACACCTTATTATTATATACACGAGGAGAATGCGGCATGGCTAAATTTCGCAAAACAATTTCACCGGAAGGCACATGGATTAACACTCCGCCTGATAATTTTTTATCTCGCCATCCGTGAAATGTATCGGTTTCTCCTAATGCAGTTACAAATTCAATTTCATTATTTTTAACAGCCATACCGTTTAAATGACAGCGGTCTTCGGGTGCTAATGAGCTTATAAATTTTGGTTTCCAAATCGGTTCAAAGCTATAGTCTTCTCCAATTTTTACAACCGAAGAGAACAGAGTATTTATTGCATATAACTCGGTGTTTTTCCAATGCATATCATGCAAAGAAAGTTGACCGGTTAAATATGTTGCTTGCGGTAAATATAAAGCATCGTATGTATTTTGTTTCGGCGGATAGGTTTTTGCCATTGCCGGCGAATTTACCATTATATTAACTTCTGATTTACATGCTACTGCGAGTTTATTCTTTGTAGTAGCAATACCCATGGCGCCTTCAAAAGTTCTTGATAATTGTACTAACTTATCGGGCTTTTCGGCACTTAAAAAAACAAGTTTGCCGGCTTGGTATGTGCTTAAAACAATTGTGCAATTAAGTTGATATAAAATTTCAGGCACTTGCGGAGTGAAACTTGCGGTAAAAGGAGGTAATGGGTTTTTTATACTGTCCATTTTTAAATTTGATTTTCACAAATGTAATTAGAATATAATTAAATCAATAATTTTATCATCAAATTAAAAAAAAATTAACTCAAATATCGGCAAATGCGACGGCAACAACACTGACGGTTACTCCTTTGATTTTTAAAAGTTCATCAGCACAAGCCACTAAGGTAGAGCCGGTTGTAACCACATCATCAACCAACAATATATGTTTACCTGTAATTAGCTCAGCTTTAATTACTTTAAATGCTGAATTCACATTTTTTCTACGTTCTTCAGGGGTTTTCTTTGTTTGTGTTTCCGTATAAATATGGCGAATTAAAATATCTGTTCTCATTTCCTTTTCTAAAATTTCGGAAAGCCCTATTCCTATCATTTCACTCTGGTTGTACCCTCGTATTCTTTTTTTTGCCGGATGTAATGGAACAGGTATAATTACATCAATTTCATCATAAAATGAACCTATTATTTCTCTTCCGGTCATTCGCCCCAATTCAATGCCAAGTTCCTGATTTCCTGCATATTTTAATTTATGTATTAATATTCGGAATTTACTGCCTTTTTTAAAGTAGAAAAAAGCACTTGAGTATTTAATATTTGATATACCGTAAAACATTCTGTTTAAAACATTGTCTTCTTGCTCATGAAATTTTGTTTTTGGTATTTCATACAAACAATTTGCACACAAAGTTTTTTCATTTTTTAGTAAAGGTACATTGCATGCTTCACAATATTTCGGAAAAAATAATCTGAAAAAATGAATAAAATAATCTGACAAGTTCATTTTTTAGAGATTAAAATCAGCAATTGCCGAAAGCAGTTTTTCCATTTTACTCTTTGTTTCCGATGAACTTCCGTTATAATTATTTATGATTAATGAAAATGCAAGTTCTCTTCCGGAAACTGTTTTTACATAACCTGCATAGGCTCGAACATTTTTAATCGATCCGCTTTTTACATGCATGTTATTTTCAGCAGATGTTCCTTTACAGAGGCTTTTAACGGTACCTTCTTTTCCTGCAACAGGTATTGAAGCATAAAACGAATTAAAATATCGACTTTTATTTTTCATAAAAACCAAAATATCAACCATTTGTTTTGCTGTAACTGCATTATAGTTAGATAAGCCGCTGCCGTCATAAATAAACATTCCTTCGGTATCGATTCCTTTATTTTTCCAAAAATTTTCGATAAAATTCTTATCTTTCTTCAGCAAATCAAATCGACAATCAATTAATTGAGAATGCTTGTACAGATGTTCAGCAAACAGATTTATGCTCCTGAAATTAGTTTGTTGAATAATTTTTTCTAAAACCGGCGATTGTATTACATCTATTAAAAAATGTTCCTCAGAATCGATTTTAGATAATTCGGGTTGCAGCCTGAAAGTAGTCGCTTGTTCTGAACTGATATTGTGTTCTTTTAAAATTCGTTTAAATTCACATGCGGTAAAATATGCCGGGTCGGGCATTGAGCCCTTAATTTTGTAATCAGTTTTGTTAAGAGGTAATTCACCGGTTATATAACGATGATAGGTATATGGTGCACCGAAGATGTATGATTTGTCAGAATAAACACGATCTGAAATCACATGATTATCAACAGACAAACCTTCAATTTCAGGTTCTATTTTTGTAATTTCGGTTTTTTCTCCGGGCAATTTTCCTGTATTATAATATATTGTGTACAGATTATCATAAATACTCAAACCGCAGGCTCCCGCACCGAAATAATTTCCCATATCTTCCCATGACCATGTAGGAGGAACAATTTCATAGTCGTAAATACGAGCATCGCCGATTATTTTTCCGTTAATATATCGAATATTTTTTTTTGCAAGACTTTCAGCCCAACGGTTTAAAAACAATTCAGGATTATCATCAAAATATCGAGAACCTAAAGTCGGGTCTCCGCCTCCTCTGATAATGATATCTCCGTTTAAGATTTGTGTTTGCTCGTCAATTTCTCCTACAAATTCAAGTTTAGTTTCAAAACGATAATCGTGACCTAATAATTCCAGGGCAACTGCAGTAGTTATCAGTTTTTGTGTTGAAGCGGGGCTTAAAGATAAATATGGGTTTAGTTGAGATAAAATTTCGCCCGATTTAATATCTGTAACATAAAAACCGATTCCGGCATTTTTAAAATCATTATCCGATATAAAATTTTGTAATGCAACATTCAAATCGTGGTTTTGTTTTGTTAAACTCTGACTAAATGAGTAGTTTACCGACAAAACAAACAAAAAACTTATGTAAAATTTCAATTTCATCTGCCTCAAAATTTGTAATTAATTAATAATCTTAATGTTGTATTAAATATGTACAACAGTGCGACTTATAGTTGAACTCCCGCTTTCTTGTTACACACTAAATATTTTTGTTTTTCAAATTTATTAAGCTTTATTGATATACCAAATTTCAATATAAAATTTTCATCACCTTTAAAAATTTGTTTAAGAAATTGTCCTATTTTTTTTCACGGAATATTTTAGCCGGTTTAATAAGTAAACAACAATTCATTTTTATACATTTGCGGCAGATAAAAAAACATGTATTTAACAGACACTCATACTCACCTGTTTGTAAAAGAATTTGATACAGACAGAGATGAAATTATTAATAAAGCAATTCAATCCGGGATAAAAAAAATGATTCTGCCCGGAATAAACTCATCCTATATAAAAATTCAAAATGAAATATCCGAAAAATACCCTTATAATTGTTTCCCTGCAATAGGTTTGCACCCCTCTGACGTAAACAATAATTTTTCTGACGAAATAAATATCATAAAAAACGAAATTAGAACAGGAAAATATATTGCAGTAGGTGAAATCGGTATTGATTTATATTGGGATAATACTTTTATAAACGAACAAAAAACAGCATTTGAACAACAAATTATTTTAGCGAAACAATACAATCTCCCCATAATTATTCATGTCAGGAATGCGTTTAGTGAAGTCTTTGAAATCATAGATAAATTAAACGATTCTGATTTAAAAGGAGTATTTCACAGTTTCACGGGAAATTCAGAACAAGCCAAAAAAATAATTTCTTACAACAATTTTAAAATAGGAATTAACGGCATTATTACATATAAAAATTCCGGAATTGATAAAATTGTTTCAGAAATTGACTTAAACCATATAGTAATCGAAACGGACTCCCCATATTTATCACCGGTTCCCAAAAGAGGAAAACGAAATGAAAGTGAACACCTACTGTACATTGCAAAAAAAATATGCGATTTAAAACAAATTTCCCTTACTGAATTAGCCGAATTTACAAATAAAAATGCTGTTGAAGTATTCGGAACAAAACTATTATTATAATTTTGCATAATCCAAAAAATTAAAAATGGCAAATAAAGCACCCTCGGTTTTAATAATATATACGGGAGGAACAATAGGCATGATTACAAACCCCGAAACAGGCTCCTATAAACCCTTCGATTTTGAACACATTTCGAAACAAATCCCTGCACTACAAAGTTTCGGATATAATTTAAAAACAATTTCATTTAAAAACCCGATTGATTCTGCTGATTTAAAACCGAATACTTGGTCTGAAATTGCCACAATTCTCAGAAAAAATCACAATGAATTTGACGGATTTGTAATCCTTCACGGAACAGATACAATGGCATATACAGCTTCAGCCCTAAGTTATATGCTGCAAGATTTCTTTAAACCGGTTATTATTACAGGATCTCAATTACCTGTTGAAATGCTGAGAACTGACGGAAAAGAAAACTTAATAACAGCAATTGAAATCGCGGGTGCACAAAAAAACAATACCGCATTAGTTCCTGAAGTATGTATATATTTTGACAATAAACTTTTCAGAGGCAACAGAACAACAAAAAAAAATGCCGAATATTTTGATGCGTTCGACTCACCCAATTATCCTATTTTAGCAGAAGCAGGAATAAATATAAATTATTTTGAAAAAAACATCAAATATCCTGACTATAATAAAATACCCACAATCCACACAAAAATTGATACAAATGTAGCTTTACTGAAAATGTATCCGGGAATAAGCAAAGAATTTGTCACATCAGTTTTCAATACACAAGGATTAAAAGCTGTATTAATGGAAACTTTTGGTTCCGGCAATGCCATTATGGACGATTGGTTTCTTGAAATTATAAAACATACCGATAAATCAGGTATTATAATTCTAAACATCACGCAATGTTTAGGCGGAACTGTTGTACCGGGAAAATATGAAACCGGAAAAAAAATAATTGATGCCGGCGTTATCAGCGGCTACGACATGACTACGGAAGCGGCTATAACAAAACTGATGTACTTGCTGGGAAGAGAATTATCAAACGAAGAAATTAAATCCTATTTACAAGAATCAATAGCCGGAGAATTAAGTAAAACAAATGTTTAAACGCAAGAGCTCATAAAAAATAATAACCGCAAACCATTTTTTTTAAATAAATATTTTTCATTATAAAATAAATGTTTAACTTCGGCACTTGAAAAGAAAACCGTTTCTCGGTATGTCTTTCTTTCGGAGAGGTGTCCGAGTGGCTTAAGGAGCACGCTTGGAAAGCGTGTGTACATTTGACGTGTACCGAGGGTTCGAATCCCTCTCTCTCCGCTATAATAAACGGTAATTAAATTAATTGTAAACTAAAAAACAAATTTTAAAAGACATGAAAAAGTTATTTGCATTAGCAGCAATTTTGGGAATGTTTGTTATTGGTCCGAACAGACAAGTTTATGCAGAAGGTGACGATACAACTGCAGTAGAACTTAATCAGAATGTAACTGACGCCCTTACAGAGCAAACCACAGAGACAAACGAAGGTGAAGACCAAGGAAAACTACACCGAAAAATAAAAGAGAAATTTATTGAAGGCGGTCCGTTCTTCATGAGTTTCGTATTACTTGCATTGATTTTAGGTTTAGCTCTTTCAATTGAAAGAATAATCTATTTGAATCTTGCTGATGTAAATACAGAAAAACTGTTATTAAGTGTTGAGGAAGCTCTTGAAACCGGCGGAGTTGAAGCAGCAAAAGAAGTCTGCAGAAATACCAGAGGTCCTGTTGCAAGTATTTTCTACCAAGGTTTAAGCAGAGCCGAACAAGGAATTGATGTGGTTGAAAAATCTGTTGTCTCATACGGTAGTGTACAAATGGGATTATTAGAAAAAGGTTTATCTTGGATTTCATTATTCATTGCATTAGCTCCGATGTTAGGATTTTTGGGTACAGTTATCGGTATGATTGAAGCTTTTGATAATATCCAAGCTGCCGGTGATGTTAACGCTCAATTAGTTGCAGGCGGTATTAAAGTTGCTTTAATTACAACTGTTTCAGGTCTTATTGTAGCAATGATTCTTCAAGTATTTTATAACTATATAGTATCAAAAGTTGATGGTATAGTTAATGAAATGGAAGATACATCAATTTCATTAATAGACATTTTGGTAAAATACCAAAATAAATAATTTTAAATTTTTACTATAAAATAATAAAGCTATGACAGACTCAATAGCAAAAATTACAAAAGTTTTACTTTGGGTGTTAATCGCATTGTCTATTTTCTTTGCCTTGATGTTATTTATGAACACCACAGAAGAAGATGTGAAATGGGTAGGTAATTCATTAAAATTCACCTATGTAATTCTAATTTTAGCAATTGCAGCGGTAATACTATCATCCTTGTATATTTTTACAATGAAATTGATAGCAAAGCCAAAAAGTGCAATAATGACTATTATTACGATAGGAATATTAGGAGTTATATTTTTGATTGCCTATTCAAAATCAAGTGATATCCCCTTAGATATGCCCAACTACGAAGGACCCGATAACGTACCCGGACCATTAAAATGGTCGGATACAGGTTTGTTCATGATGTATATTCTTTTTGGTCTTTCACTTTTAGCAATTCTATACGCTGAAATTTCAAGACTTTTTAAATAAAATTAACGGCATGCAACAGTAAGTTGCATGCTTATATCGTTAAATTAAACACGTAAAATGGCACGAAGACCCCTACAAGAAATAAATGCAGGTTCAATGGCTGATATTGCCTTTCTTTTGCTTATTTTCTTTTTGGTTACAACAACTATGAATACCAATAACGGTTTGCAACGAACTTTACCTCCTTTTGATGAAAAGAAAATGGAAAAACCACCCGAAGTTAAAGAGAGAAATGTAATGGTTGTTTTAGTTAATAAAGATAATATTATTGCAATTAAAGGACGTCCCATTGCTCTAAACAAAATTACCGAAAAAGCAAAAGAATTTTTATCTAATCCTCAAAGATCTGAAAATTTACCTGAAGTTAATTATAAAGATATTCCGATTATAGGAAACTATCCGGTTTCTGCCGGTATTATATCACTTCAAACCGATAGAAATACCAGCTATGAAAAATACCTTCAAGTTCAAAATGAATTGGCAAGAGCGGTAAATGAATTAAGAGATGAAAAATCAAGGGAAGTTTTCGGAATAAGCTTTGAAGACTTAGAAGAAGAGAAGAAAGATGCTGTCAGTAAAGCAATTCCTTTTTCTATTTCTGAAGCTGAACCGAGAAAAATGACCCAATCGGGCGGATAAAATTATTAAGTAATTTTAAATCTATTGTATAATGGCTAAATTTAAAAAGAAAGCAAGTAAAACCTCGCAGGCTATTTCAACGGCATCTTTACCGGATATCGTTTTCATGTTATTGTTCTTTTTCATGACTGTTACAACCATGAAAGAAATTGATTTAAAAGTAATAATACAAAAACCCCAAGCAACAGAAGTTAAAAAACTTGAAAATAAATCTTTAGTTAAATATGTAAATATCGGACCACCGATAAAAAGATTTCAAGCAAAATTCGGGCAAGAAGCTATTATTCAGTTAAACGACCAATTTGCCAAAGTAAGAGATATCGGACCATGGGTTAATGCAGAAAGAGTTAAAATGGACGCATCAAACAGAGCAAAAATGACAACAGCTCTTAAAGTAGATAAAACTACAAAAATGGGTGTTGTAACTGATGTCAAACAAGAGCTTCGTAAAGCAAAAGCATTAAAAATAACCTATATTGCAGACAAAACTACAAAATCTAATTTTTAATAAAAAAAGAGCCTTTAGGCTCTTTTTTTATTTCTCATATCAAAAATTAATATATTATTAACATTTGTTTATAAAAATTATATAATTCAAATAAAAGTTTCTAATTTTGTGTTACAAAACACACATATATCATGTTAAAAAATCAAGACTGTCAAAATTGTTCAAAAGATAAAGACTCCATTTTTAATTTACTTAACAAACAAGAAAGCGAACTATTTGAAAAGCACAAACAGTGTACTTCATACAAAAAAGGAGATATCATTTATAAGGAAGGAGATATGCCCGGCGGTTTAATTTGCTTATGTTCCGGAAAAGTTAAAATCTTCAAAGAAGGGGTCGGCGGAAGAGACCAAATTATACGAATGGAAAAACCCGTTAACTTTATAGGCTTTAGAGCCTTATTTGCAAATGAACATTACATTGCATCTGCCGTTGCAATTGAAGACTGTTCTCTCTGTTATTTGGAAAAACCGGTATTAGAAAAGCTGATAAAATCAAACGGAATATTTGCATTAAAAATAATCTATATTTTAGCAAAAGAATTAGGCTTTTCAAATGAACGTACAGTTTCATTAACACAAAAACATATCCGCGGCCGCTTAGCAGAATCATTATTGGTTTTAATTAATACATTCGGCTTCGATGATGACGGAAAAACGATAAAAATATATTTATCACGAGAAGATTTAGCAAATTTATCAAATATGACAACATCAAATGCAATCAGAACGCTATCAATATTTGCATCAGAAGGGCTTATAATTATTGACGGAAGAAGAATTATCGTTGAAAAATTAGAAGAATTGAAAAAAATCAGTAAATTAGGTTAGTTAAAATACTCAATTAAAAAAAACTCAGTTATAGTATAGCTGAGTTTTTTTATATATTATCCGGAAATATGCTAAAGTGAAAAATTTATATATACAATACAGAAATAATTACAACCTGCTTTATTTTTGGATTTTGCTTATAATTGTTGCTGTTATGCCGCATTCAAGAGCATTGTTAAGCTCCGCACAAATCGGTTTGGCATGTATGTGGATATTAGAAGCTGATTTTATACGTAAGTTTTTAATTCTTAAAGAAAGAAAATCGATTATTATTTTTAGTTCTATTTTTCTAATTCATATTTTAGGATTAATACATACTGAAAATTTTTCATACGCATTTAACGACTTAAAAATAAAACTCCCTCTTATTCTTTTTCCTGTTGTTATAGGAACATCTAAAAAAATTGAATTTGAAAAGTTAAAATTGATTATTAAGGTTTTCACTGTCTCATTAATAATAAAATCTTTATACGGAATAGCACAACTTAAAGGTATCTTCGGTGTTCAATTAGAATCCGTTCATGAAATGGCGGGTAAATATTCGCATATCAGATTTGCAATAATGATTAATATTGCAATTTTTTCAAATCTGTTCCTGCTTTTTCAATCGTTTAAGCAAAAATGGACTGCCATAATATATTCTTTTTCAATTGTTTGGTTATTTATTTTCTTAATAATTCTTCAGTCTGTTACCGGATGGGTTTTGTTCTTTTTAGCTGCTTTGTATTCTTTCATTTATTTATCAAAAAACCTAAAAAAGAACATTAAATTAATCGTGAGTACCGGCTTTGCTGTTTTCTTTTTATCAAGTATCATTTATATAATTTTTGCCGTGAATAAATTTTACATAACGGATGAATTAGATGCAAAAAACATTGAGTTACACACAAAGAGCGGGAATCCGTATGAGCACAATTTCAAAAGTTTAAAAAGAGAAAACGGTCATTTTACAGATATTTATTTTTGCGAAACAGAATTAGAAGATGAGTGGAACAAAAAAAGTTCATTTAAGTATTCCGGTTTTGATAAAAAAAATCAGCCGATAAAATATACTTTAATTCGATATTTAAGCTCTAAAAATTTAAGGAAAGATAAAGAAGGTGTTAATTGTTTAAGCCCCAAGGATATTAAAAATATTGAAAGCGGTATTACAAATTATATTTTTGAAAACCGTTTTGCTGTTTATCCAAAAATTTATGAAATTTTATGGCAGGCAGAATCTTATAAATTAGGAGAAAATCCTGAAAATCATTCAGTTACACAACGTATTGAATTTGTTAAAAATGCAATTCTGATAATTCAGAACAATTTTTGGGTCGGTGTAGGAACAGGTGATGTAAAAGATGTTACGGAAGCACAATATAAAAAATCAGCTTCTAAATTATCTGCTAAAAACAGACTCAGAGCACACAATCAGTTTATTACATTTACTGTCAGCTTTGGTATTTTAGGATTAATATGGATTTTATTTGCACTCGTTTTTCCGATATTTAAAGAACAAAAATTTGGCGATTATTTGTTTATGATTGTGTTTATAATACTAACACTCTCAATGTTAAACGAAGATACTTTAGAAACACAAATGGGAGCAAGCATTTTTGCATTTTTTCTTTCTTTATTTCTGTTCAGTTCAACTCAGAAATTATTATACGGAAAAACTACTTTATAAGTTTACGTTCATTTTTTCTTAGTTGAACAGCCTTAGAATATTTCATAAACGTTTCAAAAGATATGATAACCGAAATCATAAATGATGTGTATCCTCCCAAAAAACCCCGTTTTAACAAATAATTCTTTAAGAAACTAACAAAAGGATTTAAAAAAGCCTTTAATGTTAAATACTTTTTCTCATATTTAATTAATTTTTCTGCTCCTAATGAACTAAACTTATTGGATTGTATCAGATGCTCTTCAATTGAATTGTATGAATAATGCAATAAATCACCCTTTATTAATTTCAAGTTTGTATTTTCGTTCATTTTAACAAGTTCATGAATTAAATCTCCGCTCCATTTTCCTTTGTTTTTATTCCAAAGGCGTATTTTTCTGTCGGGATACCACGAAGTTGTTTTGATTTTCTTTCTGCAATAGATATTCAGTCGGTTAAAATTATAGGCATCAAAAACGGGTTTTCGTTTAACTGAAATTAGGGATTTTATTAATTCATCAGATAAAACTTCATCGGCATCAAGAGATAAAATATAATCATTTGATGTAAAGGATATTGCCTTATTTTTTTGTTCGGCGTATCCTAAAAATTTTTGTTTATAAAATTTAACATTATATTTCTTACAAATTTCTTCTGTTTTATCTGTTGAAAAAGAATCTAAAACGATAATTTCATCTACAACTTCTGATGCCGATTTTAAACAACGTTCAATGTTTTTTTCTTCATTGTAAGTTATAATTACAAGCGATATTTTTATTGATTTATCAGACATGTATTTCTCCTGAAAGTTCGTAAATTTTTCCCGGCAGGCTTCTTACAGCCCCTTTAAATTCCATTTCAAGCAAAAGTGAAGATACTTTACTCATTGCAAAATCCGAATCTCTGCAAATTTCATCAATTACAAGTTGTTTTTGCTTTGATAAAATGTTTGCAATTTTTTTTTCTTCATCAGTAAATTCTATAAACAGTTTTTTTTGTTCACTTTTATTTTCAGTATTATCCCAATTCAGTATATATTTAATATCTTCAGCAGACTGTAATAAAAATGCTTTATGTGTTTTTATAAGCCAATTTGTACCCTCAGAATAAACATCATCTAAACGTCCGGGTATTGCAAACACTTCCCTGTCGTATGAATTTGAAATATCGGCGGTAACCAAAGCTCCTCCTTTTTTAGCAGATTCAACTACAATTGTAGCTTCTGACAATCCGGATATAATACGATTTCGTTTCAAAAAATTTTGACGGTCGAATTTTGATTGACTGATAAACTCGGTTATCAGAGCCCCCGATTGAATTATTTCATTTGCTGTTTTTTGATGATTTGAGGGATAAATCCGTTCAAATCCGTGAGCCAATACAGCAATGGTATCCAAACCGTATTTCAAAGCAGCACGATGTGCACAAATATCAATCCCGTATGCTAATCCGCTGACTATTACAGGATTTTGATTTGTTTCACTTAAGCCTTTTATTATGCGGTTACAATTTTCTTTTCCTTGAGCTGTTGCATTTCGGGTACCTACAACACTGATAAATTTACGCTTATTAAAATCAATTTGACCTTTTGCATACAGCATTATCGGGGCGTCATAACATTGTTTAAGAAGAAACGGATACGATTCGTCATAAAAAAAGTATGGAGTTATATTATGTTTTTCAAGAAAATTGATTTCCTCTTCGGCGCGTTGTATCAGATTCCTGTTCTCAATAATTTTTGAGGCAATATAGTCTCCTACGCCGGGTATTTTTTTAAGTTCTCGTTCAGATGCTTTAAAAACTTGTTCAACACTTCCGGTAAATGAAATTACATTTTTGGCGGTAACAGGTCCTAAACCGGGTATTAATCCCAGCGCTATTTGATATTTTAATTGTTCATCAAACATAAAAACTTATTATATCTTAGTCCGAAGCAAAGTCATATTCGTTTAAACAAGCACTTTTTTAATTTTGTTATCGCAGACGATATATGCAGAAATTACATTTTTATCATTTGTTACCGCCTTTATAACATTTGTGTCGGATTTGAAATCAATTAAATTTACTTTTGCAGAAACCATTCTTGCAGTGGCATTTGCCTCAACTTTACATTGAGCGGCAATTTCTTCCCCTAACATTTCGGTAAGATAATCTTGCCATTTTTTTTCAGCATAATTAAGCTTAAAAGTTAAATGTGTCATTTTTATAAAATTAATTAAAATATTCGTATGCTTGATTTCGAAATGCAGGGATAAAACCGGCATCAATAATTGCTTCTTGAATTTCTTCTGCATCAAAACTATAATCGGCACCGGCTACTGAAACAACATTTTCTTCAATCATTATTGAACCAAAATCATTTGCACCGGCATGCAAACTAATTTGTCCGATTTGTTTTCCTACGGTTAGCCAAGAGGCTTGAATATTTTTAATGTTCGGCATCATAATACGACTGATTGCAATCATTCGAATATATTCATCACCTGATGTTAAATTTTTAATACCTGATTTTAAGTTTAATTCTGTTCCTTCATCTTGAAACGTCCATGGAATAAATGTTGTAAAGCCGTCTGACGAGTTCGGTTTTTCGCTCTGAACTTCTCTTAATTTAACAAAATGTTCAATTCGTTCCCTATTGGTTTCAATGTGCCCGAACATCATTGTTGCCGATGTAACAATATTTAACTTATGTGCTTCACGCATCACATCAAGCCATTGTTGTGCGGTACATTTTCCTCGTGAAACAGTTTTTCGAACTCGGTCGTCTAAAATTTCGGCTCCTGCACCCGGCAAACTATCTAAACCTGATTCTGTCAGTTGTATTAAAACATCCTTATATGTAGTTTTGGAAATGCGGGCAATATGGTGAATTTCGGCAGGTCCTAACGCATGTAGTTTAATATCGGGATGTTGAATTTTTAAATCGGAAAATAATTGTTTATACCATTTCAAATCTAATTTCGGATGCAAACCGCCTTGCATTAATAATTGATTCCCGCCTTTTTCTTTCAACACTTTTATTTTTTCATTATATTCATCCAAAGTTGTTATATATACATCATTATCACCCGGGCGACGATAAAAATTACAAAATTCACATTGTGCAATACATACATTTGTAATGTTAACATTTCGGTCAATTATCCAACCGACTTTTCCTTTTTTCTCATCAGGTTGGTTTTTCTTTCGGAGTTCATTTCCTATAAACATTAAATCTGCTGTAGGTGCATTTTCATAAAGATAAAGCCCTTCTTCAACACTTAAAAATTCTTGGTTTAATGCTTTTGAATATAAGTTATCGATATTCATAAAAAAATTTATGCGGCAAAGTTATTAATTTACTTTCCAATTTTATCAAATATTAAACTATTCATTACTTCTTTAATCGTCAATCCGGCTTTTCGAATCATTTGCGGAACCAAACTCTCATTGGTCATTCCGGGTACGGTATTCACTTCTAAAAACCAAAATTCATCATCTTTTAAAATAAAATCCATACGAACGATACCCTTACAGTTTAATGCATCATAAAGTTGTGACGTAATATTTTGGCATTTAAGTGTCAGTTCATTTGAAATACGGGCAGGTATAATTTCCTCTGCAAAATTGGGATCATATTTAGCTTGGTAGTCGAAAAATTCATTTTTTGATACAATTTCAACTAAAGGTAATACAAAAACTTTTTCATTAGTTTTAAAAATACCGCATTGTATTTCTGCACCTTTTATAAACGACTCGATAATTACTTCATCAGATTCTTTTAAAGCGATTTCTATTGCTTTATCAAACTCATTAACAGATTTCACTTTTGAAACGCCGAAACTTGAACCTCCGGCACTCGGTTTTACGAAACACGGCAATCCTAATTTCGAAATTATTTCTGCTGAATTATATGGTTGTTTGTCTCTAATTAAAACAGATTCTGCAATATTTACAATTTTACTGTTTCGCAGAAAAGTATTACAATAATATTTATTAAACGTTAATGCTGATGCTAAAACACCGCTTCCTATATATGGGATTGCCAACATTTCAAAATATGCTTGTAACAAACCATTTTCGCCGGGAGTTCCGTGAATTACGGGAACTACCAAGTCGAAAGTTTCTTTTTGACCGTTATCTGAAAATGAAAAGTCATTTTTATTAATTATCAAACCACAATTCAAATCATTCATTAAAGTCCATTCGTTTCCTTTAATTTGCACAACAAACACATTGTATTTTTCTTTATCTATGTGTGCCGCAACAGTATCGGCAGATTTTAAAGAAATAAAAAATTCAGATGAATTTCCGCCGGATAAAACGGCAATATTAGGTTTTTCGTTCATTGTATTTTATTATTAATTATGACTTCATTAAGGCTTCTTTTGGGCACATGATGGTTATCATTCTCATCTCTCCGGTAATTATAATTATTATCTTCGGGCATTTCATCTAATATTATTTTTTCTTTAGGTTTTCCGAGAGCAATAACCAATAAAATTTCTAAATGTTCAGGAATATTTAAGTTTAATTGTAAAATATTACGTTTAACGGCTGCTATTATACATCCGCCAAATTTTTTTTCAACGGCACTGAGTAAAACGGACTGAGCTGCAATTCCGCAAGCTGCTTCAATATAAGAATTTGATTGATGACCAATGATTTTATTATCAGCTAAAATAATAATGTATGCCGAAGGTCTCTCACCTTCAACAGGTCCGTTCCAATCGGGTAAAGCGCCGGCCCAAGAAAGTGTTTCAAATATAAGTTGATTTGTTTTTGACTTATTAGAATAAAAATATTTTAATGCCTGCTGATTTCGGGGAGACGGTGAGAGTCGGGCAGCGTCAATAAATTGAATCAAACTTTGTTCATCAATTTCAACGGTTTGATAAAATCGACGATAACTGCGGTTTTTTAAAATAAGTTTACTTAACATCCTAAAAAGAGTTTTCAAAATCAAAAATTAAACGAAGCAAATCTTCAAATTCGGTTAAAGGTAAGTTTTCCGGTTTATCATAAATATTATGATATTCTTTATAAGTTCCTAAAGTGTAAATAAAAAATGATTTAACACCGTTTACATAAAAAAAATAATGATCGCTGTTTGCTGCTGCACCTCTTATTTTTACATCAGGCAAATAATTATTTTCATTATTAATCTTTGTCAGTCTATCAAATTCTTTTTTAAAAATCGTACCGTTAACAACTTTTATTCCTTGATCTCCGCTACCTACCATATCCAAATTTATCATGAACTTAATTTTTGATAAAGGAAATAGTGGATTTTCGGTGTAATATTTTGAGCCTAACAGACCTAATTCTTCGCCTGAGAAAAAAATAAACATCACCGAGTATTTCAGTTTTTTTTGTTCGGAAAACATCTTTGCCAAATTTAAAACCATGGCAATTCCGGAAGCATTATCATTTGCACCCGGGAAATATGTATCATACCCCATACAACCGATGTGATCATAATGTGCCGTAAGAACTAAACAAGTGTCGGTTTCGCCTTTTAGATAACCGATTACATTTTGGGTTTGATAGGATTTAATATATCGGCTCTGAATATCAAGTTCAACAGAATTAATCGTTTCTTTATAGCAATTCCTTGATATAGAGATTAATGTAAATTCTTTAGCAATTTGTGAAGGATAAAATATTAAATTTTTATCTTCAATTCTGATAATTGCTTTAGCTTTTAAATAATTTTGTATTGTTATTAATTCATAGGCTTGTATAAAATCTTTTCTTTTGATGCCTGCAGTATCAATTAAAATAATTTTTTCGGAAAAATCTTGTTTAATTAGCTCCCTATATCTTACGCTATCATCTATTATTTTTTTATCTAATGTAATTACAGGATATTTTCCGGAAACGGAACTTGAAAAAGATGAAATAATATAATCTTCGCCCGGTTTTAAAGTTGAGCCATTAATTTTTACTAAATTATTACCGCTGAGAGAATTGTAATTAATTGAAAAATCTTGATAATATGATTTTTTGTAGGGTTTAACTTTATTTGCTTTAAGCTCTTCAACGATATATTCGGCAAGCGGTTTATCACTGCCGAAGTCATATGACCGACCGTGATACTTCTCTGAACATACTGTATTAATAATAGTTTTGGCATAAGCTAAGTTCTGAGAAATCGTTTGTTTAAAACTTGATAATAATAAAATTAATATAATAAAATTTGCCTTCATTTATTATTTATTTTTGTCAAAAATAATAAAAATGCTGAAACATTCATATAAAAAATTATTACGGGAGTGTTTTTATATACAGAATTTTTTCGGCATAAAATTAGTTAAAAAACACATTCAGATATGTTTTTAGAAGAAAAAGTACGTTCAGCAGGTTGGATAGAAATAATAGCCGGTTCCATGTTTTCGGGCAAAACAGAAGAATTAATAAGACGAATGATCAGAGCAAAAATTGCTCAACAAAGAACAATGATTTTTAAACCGAAAGTAGATACACGCTATTCGGAAGATAAGATTGTTTCGCATGATTCAAAGTCAATTGACTCGACACCGGTTTCAAAAGCAGAAGAAATATTGTATTTAGCAGAACAATATGAAGTTATAGGAATTGATGAAGCGCAATTTTTTAACGATATATTGGTTGAAGTGTGTAATAAACTGGCAGATAAAGGCATACGTGTAATTGTAGCCGGATTGGACATGGATTTTGCAGGAAAACCTTTCGGACCGATGCCGCGATTGATGGCAATTGCCGAATATGTTACAAAAGTTCATGCCATTTGTATGCGATGCGGAAATTTAGCACAATATTCACATCGTTTATCGGATAGTGATAAACAATTCCTACTTGGTGAAAAAGATTTATATGAACCTTTGTGCCGAAAATGTTATAATCATGCAAATTCAAATAAAAAGAGCGACTAAATTGTCGCTCTTTTTTAATTAAAATTGATATTATGAAATTTGTTAGTTTTCAAATTTTAAAAAATTTGGTTTAAATGAGAACATAAGCCATCCCCAACCATGAAATTTTGCATCTAAAGTTTGACCCCAACTTAATGAGTTTACATATTCTTCAGAAGGTAAGAATGCTGAATAACCTACAAATACAGCCATTTGTTTACCGATAACTCTTTTTAAAACTAAATCAATATCATTTCCTATTGCAGTAAAAACAACTTGGTCAGCACTTGTAATATCTGTATAAACATTTTCATTAGCATATGAAATCATATGAAAACCTAAATGTAAATTTGTTTTTTTATCAAAATCTGCGTTTAATACTACATTTATGTCTTGCAAACCTCTTCCTTTTCCTAATAATACGGAATGAATGTCAGTATAGCCGAAAAATTTATGAGTACCCATATATGGAGCTGAGAATACCTTATTTTTGAAATCGCTTTGGTCATCATCATACGCTTCACCGGAATAGTTGTCATAACCGACACCTGCATTAAAATTACCGACTTTATAAGAAAGATTTGCAGTGTACATCATAGCAGCATATTTAACAGGGTCAGGATTTGAACCTATAAATACATTAGGAGTTCCGTTTTGGTAATAAAAACTGCCGTTGAAAGTTAAATCGGCAATTTTAACAACAGGATTAATTCCAACAGTATTTTTTACATAATTGGCAGTAGTAGCACCGGTAGCTTCATCGTAGCCTTCCATTAAATCTGTGAAGTTTAATGTAAATTTTTCACCAAAATTTTTAGATATATTTAAAAGTCCTAAAGTTCTATATTTAACGGCAGTTCCGGGTAATTCAGAAGAATTTAAAGAAATTGCCAAATTCCATTTTAAATCTAAATCTTTATTTTCGTATTCAAGAGCAAGAGCATCGTATGCAGCACCGTAATGATCCCAATCTTTATTCCAAATTAATCGTCCATCCGGATTTAATAATTCTTGTCGCCCTATTTTAACACCAAGTTTTCTTGATTCATTATTTACGATATAATATTTAGCCCAAGCTTCTGCAACAGATAATGCTGAACCGTTATTACTTTTATACCCTAAATCATTTGCAACAAAAGATCGAACATCTTGAACAGAAAATTTAGTTTCCAATTTATCATTTTTATAATTTGCAATTATACGTGAACGTTGCCAAAAACTCATACTGCTCATTGTTTCAACAGGAACAATTGTTGTTCTGCCTGCCACAGAGGGACTATATTCAAAACGATTTCTGAATTCTCCGTCAAGGCAAAAAACCGATTTATTTTCTTTTTTCACTTCGTCTTTTTCTTGTGCAAAAATTGAATTAGCAGAAAAGACTAAAACCATAACTAATAATAGATTTCTAATTTTCATAATCAATTGTTTTTAAATTATCAATAATTTTTAATAATAAAAATAAGCTAAGCAAAAAATTACTCAGCTTATTTCATAAAGAATTTAGCAACCGCCTTTTTCAGCTTTTGCTCCTTCTTCTTCTTTATATTCACTTGTTTCAAATTTTAATTTTAAAATGGCTTTTTTAGAGAATGCATGTCCTAACTCTTCATTTTCTTTCATCATTTTGTTCATGAAGCTGTTAGCACCGAATTTTAATGAATATGCATTATATCCTAAAACTCTTAAATAAGCGGTAACAAAAGCACTGTGTTGGCCTGTGTAACAATAAACTAATATTTTTTTATCTGTAGGTAATGTCAATAAATCGGCAGTTTGACTTAAAGAACTTTTTGGTTGATAAGGTACGGAGCCGGGAATATGACCTAAAATATATGCATTTTCGGGCCAATAGTTAATAATATAATAATCTGCCGGATTTGCAAATACATCATCAGCTGTTACTAAATAATCCGTAAAACCTTCAGTAAATATTTTGCCTACTCTTGCTTCTAATATTTCGCCGCCGTCTGTTTTTACGCATTCAAACTTTGGTAATTCTCCTGCTGCAGCTTTTTCATTTGCTTCAACTTGCAATTGTCCTGCATATTTATCAGAAATTCCTTTGAGCCATTTATCGGCAAATTTGTCATTCCAAGAAGCCATTCCCCATTTCAAAGCATATACATTATTGTAGCCTAAAAGTTGCAGTCCGGAAGCTGCATAACTTGCAGTTTGTCCTGTATAGCAAACCATTACAACTTTTCCAAATGCTTTTGTATCATTTCCTTTGAAATAATCAATTAAATCTCCCAATTTAATATTAACAGCACCTTTAATATGTCCGCCGGCATAATCTTTAGCATTTCTTAAATCAAGAACTAATTGGTTATTTTCTAAATTTCCATGAACCTCTTCTGCATCAATCATTGTAGGAACTTGCTTTGAATTAATAAAATCACCGTTTTCAACAATTTTATCTAAAAGAACTTGGGTATGATTTACTTCTTTAACAACTTTGGTAGAATCGGTTTTACCTTCGTTATTTTCATCATTTCCTCCGCAGCTTGTCCACAACATAAAAGCCGGAACCATTAAGGCTAAAAAGAATAAATTAATTTTTTTCATTTTATAAAGATTTTAATTATTAATAAATTTACATGTTAACATATGCAAAAGTAAAGCTTTACACAAAATAATTACATGATAATTATCATGTGATTTGTTGCTGTAGAGCAATCGGAAATGTAATGATTGTTACACTTCGAGCTTATTTCTTAACAAGTTCTATTTCAAACAACTTAGGCCATTTTTTTCCGGTAACAAACAGTCGTTGTTTTTCTTCATCAAAAGCAATTCCGTTTAAAACATCTGTTTGTGTAGTATAATCATTCATCGGTAATATACCTGATAAGTCAATATATGCAAGAACCTTACCTGTTGACGGGTCAATTTTAACAATTTTTTCGTATTGATAAATATTGCAAAATATTGCCCCGTTAATATATTCCGATTCATTCAAATAAATCACTTTAGCTTTATTATCATATACTTGTATTTTGTCGATTTCTGAAAATGATTGCGTTTCTAAAATTTTTATTTCTTCTGAACCGTTGGTCATAAATAATTGCGTTCCGTTTGTACAAATACCCCAACCTTCTCCTGAATATGAAAACTCATCAATAATTTTAAAAGTGTCAAAATCATAAACAAATCCTCTGCCCGATTCCCAACTTAATTGAATAATTTTATTATCATATAACACAATGCCTTCTCCGAATATATCTTTCGGGATAGCAAAACTTTTTATAATTTCTCCGGTTTCAAGTTTAACTTTTCTGACGGTAGATTCACCTTTTAAACCTGTAGCTTCATATAAAAAACCTTTATGAAAAAACAAGCCCTGTGTATAAGCATGAACATCATGTTTATAAATGTTTTTTATTCGATATGTATATTTTTCAGGAACAATATCTGACAGTAAAATAATAGGTATTTGCTTTTTAAATCGTTTGGCATCTTTTTTTAGTTCTATTTCTAACACATTCAAACCAACTTTTGATAACTTAGTATTCCAAGTGTATGTTTTTTTTCCCGTGCTTAAAACTGAAATTTTTTTTCCGTTTAAAAATAGATTTATACTATCGGAACTATTAATTTTGCTTCCTTCAATTGAAAAAACAATCTGATCACCCGCAACATACTTTTCTTTCTTTTCAGAAATTGAGAAACTTAACGGATTTTCCGCAATATTCTCAGCTTCAGTTTCATGATTGCTTTGTTTTATCGAATGATTTTTGTCTGATTTACAAGATGATATGTATCCAAAAATCAAAACAAGAATTATGAACTGAATAAATTTAACTCTTTTCATGTGTCTAAAAATTTATAATTAATTAATAATCTGCAAATTGGCTGCTTACACTTATTAAGAATGCTTGTTTTTTTATGCATATAGGAACACTTTCGTTAAACTTAAATTAAGTAAGTAAGTCTGTAAATCATACTTCTGCGTGTGAAAAATCTCTATGAAGATTGATTCATTTTTTATTATTTCTTTGGTGATAAATAATATTTCTCTTTACAAATTTTAGCCTTTAAATTTTTCCAAGAATCATTAAATTCCAAAATAATTAATTCGGCAGTTTTCAAACTGTAAAATTTACCGGTCAACAATTCAGCAATTGCAGACCAAGTCGGATTATGTCCGAAAATTATAACCGATGAAATTTTTTCATCAAGCTGTTTTAAACTTTCAATAATTTCAGAAGTATATCCGAAATAAAAACTCTCGTTCCAAACAATTTTCTCCATATTGTAATTTACTTTTTCGGCAACAGCTATGGCTGTCATTTTTGCTCTCATAGCAGGTGAAGAAATAAACAATTCCGGCTTAATTTTTAAAGTTACTAATTTTTCACCTACTGACGGAGCTTCCGATTCGCCTCTGTCATTCAGAGGTCTGTCAAAATCTCTGAGTGACCCGTCTGACCAATCAGACTTTGCATGTCGCATTAACATTAAAGTTTTCATACTCTTAATTTTTATTTTATACAAAATTAAAAAGTTTTTTTAATTAATATTCCGTAAGTTATATTTGCGATAATTGTAATACGATGCAAACGGATTAGTTTATATTCACATTAATTTCAGTTCTGTTAACCCGCATTATTCATAAACAGCTGTC
>DYOF01000163.1 GCA_020720665.1 Acetofilamentum sp.
GCATTCAATTTGCAGATTCTCAATTAATTAAAAAATACTTAGACACATGAAAAAATATATTATTTTATTAAGTCTGTTATTTGTTACTATGCATAGTTTTTCGCAAGACGGTGAAGACGATGATAAACTTGGTGTAAATAAAACTAATTTTATACATAACTATATAAACTTCGGTTTTATGATGCCCATCGGTGAAGAAGAAGGTGCTGCTATATTATACGGAAAATCACACACATTTACCTACGGTATAAGATATCGCTATCGAGTTGTTGATTTTTTTGCTTTCGGTCTCGGATTAAATTATACCAATCAGGTTTGGCATAATAAACAAATAGCAAGTAAAGCAATTCCGGATAATACTTTGTATGACAAAGAGAAATTTTTTACAAATAATTTAGGCAGCGATGTTTTCATACGTTTCACTACCGGAAATGATGATAATACTTTAGGAAATTATATTGATATAGGAGCATACGGTGAATGGGTTTATTCAAACTCAAGAGAACTGACAATTAATTCAGATGACCCGGATAACAGTTTAGCTTATGAATATTATAACGTAACGTTTAAAAATCTTAATTATTTTCAAAAAATTAATTACGGTTTAATTACACGCATTGCCTACGGAAAATATGTTCTTTTTGCAAAATACAGAATGTCTGACATGTTTACGGATGATTTTAAAGAGCTTATTACACCGGTTGAGTTTCCGCGTGTGATTGTCGGATTTGAAATTGGCTTACATAAATAATGTATTTAATTAAATGTCGAAAGTGTTCTGCTTTAATCAGCAGTTCAGAAGAGATTTGTCCGAAATGCGGTGAAAATATGGAAAACAGTGTATATTGCTCAGAAAAGTATTGTCCGGTTTGTGGTGAAAAAAATTCTTCGGACGATAAAAAATGTCAATATTGTTGCAGTATAATTTAATTTATATTTTTTCAGGATAACCGGTAATATCTCTTATTTCATGATATAATTTTTGAAGGCGTTTATACATTCTCAGATACACTTTTTCAAAATGTTCTTTATAAACGGCACTGTTCTTTGAGTCGGGATAAAATGTTTTATCTATTCGGCACATATGACTGACCGCTGTTTTATAGTTTGAAAAATAACCCGATCCTATCGCTGCATTGATAGCTGCACCTAATGCCGAAGCCTCAAATGTATGAGGTTTATTAACAGGTAAATCAAAGATATCTGAAGTCAGTTGAATAATTTGGTCATTTTGTGAACCTCCTCCGGCAACCATTATTTCGGTAGTTTTAGTTTTAGTTCTTTTTTCTATGCGTAATAATCCGTCTTTTAATGAATAAGCCAAACCTTCAATAATGGCTCGGTATATATGTGCTTTAGTATGAACATCTCCGAACCCGATAATTGCACCTTTAGCTTCCGTACCGGGAATTTTTACACCCGGCGACCAATAGGGTTGGAGAGTCAAGCCCATGGAACCGGGGGGAACTTCTTGAATCATTTCGTCAAAAATTTTCTCAGTATTGACACCTCTTTTTTTTGCAATTTTAGCTTCATGCTGTCCGAATTGTTCGCTAAACCATTTTATCATCCAGTAGCCCCTGTAAATCATTATTTCAGGATTATAATGACCGGGAACGGCACTCGGATAAGAAGGGAAAAATCTGATTATTTCACGATACTTATTTAAGGTTGTTTGAACGGTTGCCGTTGTTCCGTAGCTTAAACAAGCTTTGCCGGCTTCAAAAATACCTGCACCTAAAACTTCTGAAGCTTTGTCAGATGCAGCTGCAATTAAAGGCAGGTCGGCAGGTATTCCGGTTTCTTCCGAAGCCTTTTTTGAAATGTATCCTAATGTTTCGGCGGGTTTACATAAGCGAGCTAATTTTGAATGCTCCACCGGAAACATTTTATAGTTTCGATGGTTTGTCGGTGCCCAATTTTGCTTTTTATAATCAAAAGGCATGTATCCTACAATATTTCCTATTGAATCGGTAAATTCGCCGGTAAGGTAATAAGTTAAATATCCCGAAAGGAATAAATATTTCTCCGTTTGATTCCAAATTTCGTATTGATTTTGAATAAGCCAATTACATTCGGCATTTTTAATTGCATGGACAACCGATTCTCGCATATTAATTATTTGAAGACCAATTTTTTCAAGACCTGAGGGATACTTACGCTTTGAAGCTTGTCTTTGGTCTAACCATACAATTGCAGGGCGGATAGGCTTGCCTGATTTATCCAAATTTATTACCGTACCTCTTTGCGATGTTAAACTGACAGCTTTTATTCGACTGTGCAATTCTTTATTTTCGGCTAAAAGTTTTTTTGTGGTTTCGGCTAATTTTGTTTTAAAATAAATAGGGTCTTGCTCTGCCCAACCCGGATTTGCCGAATAATATGCGTTTATTTTTGTTCGTTCAAGTTTAACGATATTTCCGTTTAAATCAATCAGTGCCGCTCTCACAGATTGAGTGCCGGCATCTATTGATAATATGAGTTCGTCTGTTTTTAGGTTCATAGTAAAACTTGATTTTTACAAAAATAGCATTAAATTTAAAAATCTAAATTGAATATTTAAACATCAAAACATCAACATTTTGTACAAAGTTTAAAGATGAATATAAAATCTTTGTGTTCTTTGTGAATTTCTTGGTGTCTTTGTGGTTTTTAAACGTTCATTTTAGATTTTCAGGTTAAAATATATTCGAACTGCAATAACCTATTAAAAAGAAAAAAGAAGAACCATAAAGATTCTTCTTTTTTTAAGCTGATTTTTCAGATTTAATATTCATCCTCATTAAAGAAAAAATCATCTTTGCTGGGGTAGTCCGGCCAAATATCTTCGATGCTGTCGTATATTTCTTCTTCATCTTCAATTTCTTGTAAGTTTTCAACAACTTCTAAAGGGGCGCCCGAGCGTATGGCAAAATCTATTAATTCCTCTTTTGTTGCAGGCCACGGTGCATCTTCTAATTTGGAAGCCAATTCTAATGTCCAATACATTTTATTATTGATTAAATTGTTTTTTAAAGTTTACAAATGTATTAAAAAATAAATATAAAAAAATATTTTTTCAATGTTTTGTAGTATCCTGATAATCTTACTGTTTCCATTTAATCTCAGAAGCGGAAGTTTCTTTTGCCAATAGTCTGGCTAAGGTAAAAAAGTAATCCGACAGTCGGTTTAAGTATTTAATAATTAATTCTGAAATTTTCTCAATTTCATGTAATTCCACAACTTCTCTTTCGGCTCTTCTGCAAACACTTCTGCATACATGACATTGGGCAGTTATAATAGTTCCTCCCGGAATTATAAATTCATTCAGAGGCTCCAGTTCAGAATTTATTTTATCAATTTCGTTTTCTATATCCAGAATTTCTTTTTTTGTAATTTGAGGCAAATTAGCGGTGTTTGCTTCTTTTGCGGCTAAAATTGCACCGATATTAAATAATTTATTTTGAATTTTATATAGAAATGTTTTGTGTGTATCTTGTATATCGTATGCAGCTAAAAGTCCTATAAATGAATTTAATTCATCAGTAGTTCCGTAGGCTTTAATTCGGGTATTCGATTTACTTACCCTGCCTCCGTTCAGTAATGATGTTTTCCCTTTATCGCCGGTTTTTGTATATATTTTCATCTGTCTAAGAATTTGTAATTAATTAATATTCTGCAAATTGAATGTATTTACTTATTTAAAATACTTGTTTTTTCCCGCAGATAGGAACACCGTTATTAATCTGCATTAAGCAATATCTTCCGTTAGTCATGCTCTTGTGTGAAAAAAATTGTTTTACATGGGTGTTTCATCTGTCTAAGAATTTGTAATTAATTAATATTCTGCAAATTGAATGTATTTACTTATTTAAAATACTTGTTTTTCTCTGTACATAGGATCACCTTTTTCAAATATCATTTAAAAATCTAAATTGAATATTTAAACATCAAAACATCAACATTTTGTACAAAGTTTAAAGATGAATATAAAATCTTTGTGTTCTTTGTGAATTTCTTGGTGTCTTTGTGGTTTTTAAACGTTCATTTTAGATTTTCAGGTATCATATTAATCAGGGCATTCTGTCGGTTATTTTTCTTTGTGTTAAAAATTATT
>DYOF01000164.1 GCA_020720665.1 Acetofilamentum sp.
GGTGTATCCATATATCGTTCACCATACATCACTTCATAATATTTCCAATCAATTACAGGTCCGCCGGCAACTCCCGCTTTAAAGGTTTCGGGAAAATTTGTGATTAACGAAGTCGTCATAAATCCGCCGTAGCTCCATCCGTGTACGCCTATTCGCTTTGTATCGACGTATGGTAATTCTTTCAAAAATTCAATACCTTTCATTTGGTCGTACATTTCTTCTTGTCCGCATTGTCGATGGATGATACTTTCAAATTCAAATCCTCTGTTTTCTGAACCTCTGTTATCAATTGTAAACATGATATAGCCTTTTTGTGCCATATAATAATCCCATAAACCGGTTCCGCCTAACCATGAATTTGTAATTAGCTGAGCATGAGGACCTCCGTAAACATAAACAACAACAGGATATTTTTTATCAGGATTAAAATCGGGCGGGGTTATTAATCTGTAAAATAAATCGGTTTTACCGTCAGCTGCTTTAAGAGTTCCTATGGTCATTTTTCCTAATTTGAATTCGCTTAACGGATTTTCGGCTGTTAAAACGGTATTTAAAAGTTTTCCTTTAGTGTCGATTATTTGGCTGATATTTGGTGTTTCAGGATTTGACCATGTATCGAATATATATTTTTTTGAATCGGACAATACAAAAGAATGGTTTCCTTTTGATGAGCTTAATTTACTAATCTCATCGGTTTTAAAATTGACTTTATAAAGGTGATCTTCAACGGGGCTGTCTTTTGTTGCCGTAATATAAAAGTTTTTCAAACCGACATCAAAACCCAAAAATTCTTTTACCAGCCAATTTCCTTTTGTTAATTGCTTAATTAACTTGCCTTCTGTGTCGTATAAATACAGATGGTTAAAGCCGTCACGTTCGCTGTGCCAAATAAATTGCTTATTTAAACCGTCAACAAAAATTAAAGGATGTTCCGGTTCAACATATTTGTTGTTTGTTTCTTCAAAAAGAGTTTTAATGAATTTTCCGGTTGAGGCTTCGTATGTATTTAATTTTAAATGATTTTGTTCACGATTCAGAACTCCGATATACACATATTTTTCATCGGGATTCCATGTAATGCTTGTTAAATAGCGTTCATTTGTAAAATCGGTAACATCGGCAAAAACGGTTTTTCCTGTTTCTAAATTATAAATACCGAGTGTAACTTCTTCACTTTTTTCACCAATCATCGGATATTTTATATTTTTAAGACTTGCAATTCGAGTTGTAATATCAACCAAGGGGTAATCACTTACCTGTGTTTCATCTTTTCTGTAAAATGCGATAAAATTTCCTTTCGGCGACCAAAAAATTCCGTTATTTATACCGAATTCTTGACGATGTGTATAGGCATTTCCGTTCACAATTCCTTTATCAGAATCGGTTGTTACGGCAGTTTGTTTCGAGTCGGTAGTGTTGAAATATAAATTATTTTCGATGGTGTAGGCAACGAAATTATTTGTATTACAAGGTTTTATGTTTTCTGCGTTTTCGGGTAAAGAAATTTCTGTTAAGAATTTTTTATCGGTGATATTATAGACGTAATAATTTCCGTTTGCCTGAAAAGTCATATTTTCGGCATCTTTCCAAGAATATTCCCAATACGGGAAGTATTGTATTTCATTATGACCGATTGATTTTAAGGCTTTATTTATTTCATCTTTATCGGCAATTGTTTTAATGTTTTTTCCTTTTTCGTTCATTAACAGTATTTTACTA
The DNA here is from genome assembly GCA_020720665.1 of Acetofilamentum sp. Classification (GTDB taxonomy): domain Bacteria; phylum Bacteroidota; class Bacteroidia; order Bacteroidales; family JAADGE01; genus JAADGE01. Next base: position 1,720 of record DYOF01000164.1, read on the forward strand.
TATGCTTCAACATAGGTAAATTCATTATTTGAGTAGGCTTGAACACCTAAGATATGTTCAGGGTAAAATTCACGCCATTGTCCGCCTACAGCCTGTTCTATAGTGAATTGTTTGTTTTGTGAAAAACTATCAGCCGAAAAGGCAATTATGAAAAATATAATGATAAATCTTTTGTACATCACAATCGTATTAAGTTAAAAAATAAGTTTGCAAGATATAAAAAAAGCCGATAATTTTATACTTATCGACTTTTAATTCATCGTATGAAAATTGCTTTTTATTCTTTGATAAGTTTCTTAAGTATTTTATTGTTATTACTGTCTGTAATTTCAATGAAATATATTCCGGTTTTAAACATTTTGGCATCAATAGTTATTGTTTTTGTACTTAAATTGCCGGAATGATTAACTTGTTTACCGATAATATTATAAATACGTATTGCTTGAATTTCAAATTTATCAGAGCTGATTGTAATTGAATTTTTACAGGGGTTAGGAGCTATTGTTATTCTATTGCTAATCTCATCTATTTCACTGACGCAGGTTAATCCCCAAGCCCTACAAGCAATTGCAGGATAATCGATATAGGGGTTTCTGTTTCCTTGTTTAATTTCTATTCTGTCATTTCGTTGTAATTCCCATGCGTCAACCGGGTCTTGCAAGTGCCAATTATAAAGCGTTTGTAAATCGGCTAAATTTGTAATCGCACCGGCTTGTGTGGGATACATCGTATAAAAATAAAATGCGGCTCGTGCCAAATCTCCCGAATGATTTTCTCGCGGCTCAAAATTAGTACCTGAATTTAATTCGCTGTAATTATCAATGTTTGAGCTTGGAATGGAACTCAGAATGCTTAATCCGGTGTTTGAACTGTTTACAATGTACCAATCATCTGTTTGACTGTCGGTAATTTCTGCAAAGGGGTAGCTTCCTCTGGCACTGTTAACATCTTGGTGTGTCGGATATAAATGAAAAATATCAGAAACCATCGGGTCTGAACTTCCGAACCATGATTGAGGAATACTGTGTTCACAATTAATGGGGTTTAAATATGTGGTGAAACTTGCGGTTTGATGAAAACCGGTATAAACACAATAGACTTGACCGTCTGATGCTTTGTCAATGTATCCGTACATTTGTTCTCGGGCATTGTTGTATCCGAGTGTATTATGATGACCGTCATACCAATTCGTTTTCAGCCAATTTCTTAAATCGACTCCGGAGAGGTTAGAAGGAGGTTCTGTTTGAGAAAAAATTAAACTTGTATTTAATAAAATGCTTAATATTAAAATACTGTGTTTCATGTTTGCCGGTTTAATGAAAAAAAAACGCTCTTATAAAAAGAACGTCTTTTTTATAAATAAAGTGGAGTTTTATTCTTTAATGAATTTTGTTAAACTGTAAGTTCCGTCAGAATTTTTAACAGCAATCATGTAAATTCCATTTTTCAAACTATTTACGTTTAATGAATAATTGTTTGAATTAATGTTGTTTACATTCATTACATTTTGTCCGATAATATTGGAAACAGAGATTTGATTTATATTTGAAACTGAATTTATGTTCAAAACAGAATTTACCGGGTTAGGTGTAATATGTAAATTATGACTTAAGTTGTAGATACCGGCTGTTCCTGTAACAACCACATTATCCACTTGAATAGTGGTAGTTTGGCTATTGTTTGCATTTCCTGTATATTTAAAGGCAATGTATGCATCTCCGGTATAACTTGAAATGTTCATTGAACCGGCAGTTGCAAATGTGCCGTAACCGCTTGTAGGAGTTTGAGGTATTGTGAAATTCGATGTAATGTCAGTCCATGTTGCAGTTGTAATGCCGCCTGCGGTTCCGTCAAAATTCGTTGAAATAAGAACAGTTAAGGCAACATGTGTCCAATAACCGATATTAACATTAAACGAAAATGTTTCTGACGCACCTGTGATGTTTAATTCAGGTGTGATAAGGTAAGCAACATTTTCTTCACCTGAATTGTATGAACTCATTTGAGCATAGTGGTTACTGCTGTATTCTTTTCCAATCCATTTTCTTGTTCCTGTTTGATTGTGATTTAACCAACCGCTGATTGAAATATCATTTTCAACAACTACTGTTTCAAAATTTTCATTTACTTGTTGTGCATTCGTGAAATTTGATAAAAATATTGTTATCAAAATCAATAGTAATTCTCTTTTCATAATTATATAAATTTAGTTAAAAATAAAAGTT
>DYOF01000027.1 GCA_020720665.1 Acetofilamentum sp.
AAAGAAGGAAAACCGGTTTATTATTCCATGACAATGACCGAAGCCTTTATAGGACGGAGAAAACGTTTATGTATTTTTTTAGTAACCGGTTAAAATCAAAAAATTATTTAGGGTTAATAATTTAATTTCCTGCTTTTTTTTCAGCATCTGATATTAATTTTTCAGCTTTTAAATTGGCTGAATTAATAATATTTTTTGTCTGATTATCAGCCGCTCTGTTAATTCCGGCAGCTTTATCACGAGCTTCTTTTACTAATTTATCTCGTGCTGCCTCAGCAACTTTTTTGGCAATCGGATTTTTGGCTTCGTTCACTAATTTATTTCCTTGATTTTGAGCTTCGCTTATTAATCGCTTTCCTTGTATATCTGCTTCTGATTTTATTTTAGAAGCTTGATTTTCTGCTTCTTTAACAATTAAATCAGCTTTTTGACGAGCTTCGTCTAAAATCTTATTTGTTTTCTCCTTAATTTTTTCTTTAACTTCATCAACTTTATCTGTAATTTCATCTTTCAGTACATCCGTTAATTCGGAAGAGAAACCTACAATTTTCGGATCGGTAGCAGTACCGCCTATTTTTGCGGTAACACCAACATTATCATTGGTATTTCCGATAGGGAATTTTGAAATTAAATTTCCTGCAATTTGTTTCGGCAAACTAAATCCTAAGTTAAAATCGAGTCCTTTATCAAGCGATTGAGTTCCGCCGAAATTAACTTCTGAACCTGCAATTTTAAATATTGTCGGTTTTACAGTCAGTTTACCTTTATCAATGATGTATGATAAATCAATATTATTTAAGTTCGGCGTTTTAAATTTATCTTGTTTTGTTTTAGCAGATACACTTTCGAACAGTCGATTATTTTTTATTGAAATACTGTTTGAATTGATATTACCTGAACTTATAAGCGTTTCAATAACCGGCATCATTTTTTGGTCGAGCACGGAATTTAAACTAATATCGGCAGAAAATGACCCTGCTGCATTTTCAATTATCGGAACTAACTGTTTTACACTTAAAAAAGCACCGGCAACATCGGCAATACTAAAATCGGAGATTGCCATTGTGAAATCAGCAAGAGGTTTGGCTTTATTTTTCGAGTCGTATGAACCGCTTAAAAACATTTCTCCGCCTAACATACTCATTTTTAACTGCCTCATATCCAACTTACTGTCCTTTATTGTTATGATTCCTTTCACATCAGAAACCGTAAGCTTGTCATAAGTTACTTTTTGAATGTTTGAATTTAATACAAAATCGAGATTTCCGGGAATTTCAATCACTTCAGATTCTGAATTATTTTGTGTATTATCTTTTTCATTTTCAGCATTTTGCTCGTCACCTTCTGTGCTGCCGATGTTCATTAATTCATCAACAGTTATGTAATTTGAATTGAGTTCAAAATTTCCGCTTAATAACTCATCTTTAAATACATATGAGAATATATTATTTATTTTTCCGTTTAAACGAAAATCACTTTTTCCCACTTTTGTACTCAGTTGTTTAACATCAACAAATTGAGGTGAGAAGTCAAAATCTGCTACAAACACGTCAACTTGAGGCATATCTGTTGTTTTGATATTCAAATTTGAAATAGTTATTGTTCCGTGTGCATCAAATTTTTCATAATTCTCGTTTTCGATATCAGATAAATTTCCGTTAAAATCAAGATTTGTTGTAACAAACCCGCTTAACTGAGTATTTTCCTGCGGTATCACATCTTTCACAGAATTCAAATCAATTTTACCTGTTATGTTTCCTTTCATACCGATATCTGCTGCCGACATAGAAATAAAAGCATGCATTGTTATCGGATTTTCGGCAATTGTTAAAGCCGCTTTTTTAATATTAATTGTCATATCATCACCGCTCCCGGCTTTTGCATCAAGCTTTAAATCAATATTAATATTGTTAACCGATTTTGGTAAGTCAGGATATTTGAAGAAGGCATTTTTAACCATTAAATTTATTGCGTATGCCGGCATAAGCGAATCATTCAGAACTCCTTTAGCATATCCGTCAAATTTGAATTCGCCGTCAGTTTTAATACCTTCAAAATCTGATTTATAAATTAAGGGAACTAATGATAAAGCATTTTTGAAGGTTGCATTTTCGCTTTTAAAGGTCAAATCCATAGTTATATCGTCATCCGGCATTTCAACAAAGCCGTTGAATGTCAAATAAATATCATTTAAAGCTAAACTGTTTTCTTTAAAACTGTATTTTGAATGTTCTAAATCGGCATTCAATTCAGAATCAAATTTTGTTTTTACTTTATTCAGGTACTTTATGCCTTCAGAACTGACAGTCATAGAATCAGAAGTTAAATTGATTTTAAGATTTGTAATATCTTCGGTCATATCTCCTGATAAAATAAAGTTTAAGTTTTCAAATTCGGCAAAAACATCACTTTCTTTGTCGTCATAAATGATATGTCCGTTCTTAATATCAAATTTTTTAATATATAATTTAAAAGCCGATTCATCACCGGCTGTTTGATTTGTTTGTTCATCTGTTGTTGTGTCTTCTTTTGCAATATCATAATTTGCAGTTCCGTTTTGAAGAATTTTTACAAAAAAGGAAGGAGATTCCAAACTGATTTTTTTTACTTTAATTTCATCACCGGAAATGACACTCATCAAATCAAGTGTTGCTTTAAATTTTTTGATATTCACAAGTGTATCAAACTTAAATGTATCAATACCTACAATTGACAGGTCTTTAAATTCAGCAGAAATATCAGGAAAATTTTTAATTAAAGATAATTTTAAATCGGCAAATTCAAGTTTTGCATTTAAGTTATTATTGGCTTCTTCCTTAGCCATTTCAATTATTTTTCCTTTAAAAATAATTGGAATGAGAATAATAACAGCAATGAGAAATAAAATTATAACTGCGGTAATTTTCAAAGTTTTTTTCATGTGTCTAAAAATTTTTTATATTTATTAAAAATCTGCGAATCGAATGCTTACACTTATTTACAATGCTTGTATTTTCCTGCACATAGGAACACCTTCTTTGAACTAAAATAACTAAGGTATTCTGTTAGTCGTGCTCCTTTGTGTGAAAAATTGCTTTACCCGGGTGTTTCATTATCGTAATATTAATAAATGACTGTTTTTAAGAGCAATACAACTATTTCAACATTAAATTTTAATGCCGACAACCAAAATATCATCTGCTTGTTCGTAATTCCCTTGCCATTGATTTAAAGTATTTTCGAGTGATGATTTTTGTTCAGAAATTGACTGCTCAGCAATTTCTTCGAGGTATTCTTTAAATCTTTTTTTCATAAATTTTCGCCCGGTATCTCCGCCAAATTGATCATAATATCCGTCAGAAAATAAATATAAAATATCTCCTTTAACTAATTGAGCTTTTTTATTTGTAAATTCCTCATTATCTTTTACATAAACGCCTACAGGCATTTTATCCGGAAGTACTTCCGTAAGTTTTTTATTTCGGACAATATATAAGGGATTATATGCCCCGGAATATTGTAAAACTAATGTTTTTGTATTAAATAAAATAAGAGCCATATCCATACCGTCTTTTGTTTGGCCATCTTCGCCGGTTTGACGAAGTGTTTGTTTAAGTTTTTTTCTTAATTTGTTCAATATTTCCGATGCCGATACGCTTCCTGATCCATAAAAATCTTCGCTTACAATTTCATTCATAAAAGCTATGCCGAGCATACTCATTAAAGCACCCGGTACCCCGTGTCCGGTTGAGTCGGCGGCTGCAAACACGATATTATTTCCTATTTGTTTAAACCAATAAAAATCACCGCTTACTATATCTTTCGGTTTATATATTAAAAAAACATCAGAGAACGCACTTTTAATTGTATTTTCAGGCGGTAATAATGCATTTTGAATTCTACCCGCATAGTGAATACTTGATGTTATTTGTTCATTTTGAGCAGAAATTTTCAGATTTTGTTCCTTCACAAAATTATGTTGATCTTCAATGATGTTTTTTTGCATACTGATTTCATTATTTTTAAGTTGTAACTCAGTGTTTGCATTAGTGAGTTCATCATTTTGCTTCGCTATTTGTGTATTTTGTTCTTTTACATGATTGTGCTGATCTTCTATAATAGACTTTTGGAGACTTATTTCCTGATTTTTTGCATTTAACTGATTATTTGTTGTATTCAACTCTTCATTTGTTTGTTCCAACTGTAAGTTTTGTTCTTCAATTTTTTTCTCGTAGCGTCTTCCTACTATTCGTGCCATTAAAGTAGCTAAAATTGCCGTAACAAAACTGATTATTGCAAAACCGATTAAAAATAGTTGTTTTTGGCTCATGATTTCAGATTTAATGGTTTCAATATTTTCATGAGCAGAAAGCATCCAACCGGTTCCTTTTACAGGCACCATATAAGTGATATCGGTTCCGTTTTCACCATGGAATAAGCCTCCTATAGGATTTCCTTCAATTATAATATTTCGTGTTTTGCTGATTTCATTTGTATTGTTATTTTCAAACTTCATACTTGCCGGTAGTTTCATACCTATTTGATTTTCATCAGGGTGACAAATCATTTCGGCATCATATTTATCAAACATACACAAAAATCCTTTATCTGAATCAACAGAAGATAAAGCTGCTTGCAGATTAGTTTTTACCTCTTCTTTGCTGCTGCCTTTTTCTAATTGATTCTCAAGAAATTTTGCCATGTTTTCAGCTTGTCTTCTATTGATATCGAGTTGTAAATCAATATATTTTTTTTGCATATAATCAAGCGATAATGTCATTCCGGCATATCCGAACCCGATTATTACAAGGGCAACCATAACGAATGTAAAAAAATACAATTTTGTTTTCATACCTATCAATTTTCAAATATTTGAACTTACTGTTTTTTTTCTGATTCCGATGAATAATCGGGATTTTCAATTAATTCCATCTGACATTCGGGACAAATACCGGGAGTGTTTGAATTCCCTTTTATATCACCTATCGGACAAATAAATTTATAGGTTTTATAAACCGTGTTTACTTTCTTATCCGTTTTTGAGCTTGATGAGTCGCTTGCTTTTTCTGTAATGTGCGTATCTTTTTCTTTAGTGTGAATGAGTGTATCCTTTTGTATTTCAGATTCTTTAACATCGTCCGAGCTACAAGAATATAAAAAAATCACCAGAAAGGCAATAATTGAGACTATTAGATTTTGTTTATTCATTTCTTTTTTATTAAAATGGTAAATTTTCATCCTCGCTGTCTAAATCCGGAAAATCGTCTTCGGTTAATGGAGGCGGTTCATCTTCAAAACCGGAAGAATTTCCTTCTTTTGAAATTTTCCAAACTCTTAAGTCGGTGTACCAACGTCCGTTATATTCTCTTGATTCCGGGTTAAAACTAACCGAAATATTTTCACCGATATTAATTTGTTTTAAAACATCTGTTTTGTCTCCCCATGCTGAAAAGCAAATTTTTTTAGGATACTGTTCTTGTGTTTCAATAATAAATTCTTGCTTAATCCATTTTCCGAATTTTCCTTCTCCGGTTTGTTCATCGGTTTTTATGATTAGTTTTCCGTTTATTTCTAAATTCATTTTATTTTTCTTTATTGAAACCAAAGTTAAAAAAAAAGTCTCAATTAATGAATGAGACTCTTTTAAATTTGCAATTTCTTTTTTTTAATCAATAACAATTTTATCAATTTTATCGCCTTGTTGAATTTTATCAATTACGTCTGTTCCTTCAGTTACAATACCGAAACATGTGTGAACTCCGTCTAAATGAGATGTATTTGCTCGCGAATGGCAAATAAAGAATTGCGAACCGCCGGTATCTTTCCCTGCATGAGCCATTGAAAGGACTCCTCGGTCGTGGTACTGTTTATCACCACCGGTTTCACATTTTATTGAATATCCCGGACCACCCATACCGTTACCGTAGGGGCAGCCTCCTTGAATAACAAAATTGGGTATTACACGATGAAAATTTAATCCGTCATAATAGCCGTCTTTTGAAAGTTTAACAAAATTTGCGACAGTTCCGGGTGCGGCTTCGTCATAAAATTCAACCTTCATGTTACCCTTTTCTGTATATATTGTACCTATAGTCATTTTTATTTATTTAATTATCTCTAACAACTCAACTTTAAAAATTAATGTACTGAACGGTTTAATACTTCCGTTTCCTCTTTCGCCGTATGCTAAATTATAAGGAATATAAATTTCAAAAATGCTTTTTTCTTTCATTAATTGAAGAGCTTCTGTCCAACCTTTAATCACTTGTGTAACTCCGAATTCTGTAGGTTCGCCGCGGTCGTATGAGCTGTCAAATTTTGTTCCGTCAATTAAAGTACCTTCATAATGAACTTTCACTTTGTCGGATGCAGAAGGCATTTCGCCTTTTCCTTCTTTAACAATCTTATATTGTAAGCCGCTCTCAGTTGTTTTTACACCTTCTTTTGCAGCATTTTCTTCTAAAAATTTTTGGCCTTCTTCTAATTCATTTTTAAACTTTATTTTATTTTCTTCGACTCTTTTTGCTTCGGCTTTTTCTCTCATTTTAATTGAGAAAGACGAAAGAACTTGACTAATTTGTTTTGTTGACATAACAGAAGTATCTTCTTTAAAACTGTCATTGATAGCTCGTGCTAAAATATCAATATTTAAACTATCTAAACTGTTTTGTTTAAAGTTTTTTCCGATATCATTTCCGATAGCATAACTTAAAGAATCTTCATAAGTTATTAATTCTACTTTTTTTTGTTTATTATTGCAACTCATGGCAAATAAAACTAAAACGACTGATAATACTGTAATTTTTTTCATTTTTATATTTATTGAACAATGGATAATAATTCTACTTTAAAAATTAATGTACTGAAGGGAGTAATTGTTTGCCCTGCTTGACGAGAACCATACGCTAAATCAGAAGGAATATAAAGCATCCAAACGGCGCCTTCTTTCATTAATTGAAGTGCCTCTGTCCAACCTTTAATCACTTGTGTAACCCCGAATTCTGCCGGTTCGCCGCGGTCATATGAGCTGTCAAATTTTGTTCCGTCAATTAAAGTTCCTTCATAATGAACTCTGACTCTGTCAGTTGAAACGGGAGCTTTTCCGATTCCTTCTTTTAAAATTTTATATTGTAATCCGCTTATTAACGAAATAACACCTTCTTTAGTTGAATTTTCTTTTAAATATTTTTCACCTTCTTCAACGGTAGATTTGAATTTTTGAGCTTCTTGACTTTCAAAATAATTCTGAATCATTTTATTAGCGTCATCTACATTAATTTTACTTTGATTATTATAAAAATCTTGAAACGCTCTTCCGATAGCTTGCGGGTTTATGTTTTGGATATTTTGTTTAGCTAAATTATCTGCTATACTGATACCGAATGCGTAACTTAATGAATCATTTTCTGTTTTCATCTTAATATCTTTCACTTTTTGTGCATTTGAATTTATTGCAACGCTAAATACGATTGCAAAGATTATAATTTTTTTCATTTTACAATTTTTTTACAAAATTAATAAGTTGAATGATAATTTAAAATTTAATTTTGCAAAAGGAATCAGAATTTTATAAACAATAATTTTAAGAATATTATAAATTCGCTTTTAAAAACATAGAACTATAAGACAAAAAACATGAAAAAATTGATATTATTTCAAACGATGTTTTTCATTTTAATTATCAGCTCTTCTGCCCAAAAATATACTATAAGCGGATACGTTGAGAATAATGAATCGGGAGAAAAACTGGCAGGAGCCGTTGTATATAATCCTGAAAAAAACAACATGGGAACAATGACTAACACCTACGGATTTTATAGTTTAACATCCGAAAAAACTGATTTTAAATTAAACGTTTCTTATATCGGTTATGCAACTCAATCGTTTTCTTTTTCACTGGCACATGATACTGTGATAAATATTGCATTAATCCCTGCAAATGAAATTGAGGCAGTTGAAGTAATCGGTCAAAAAACTGAAGCCGAAAAAGTTGAAATGGGAAAGATAGATATTTCAGCAAAAACAATTCAGTCAATTCCTTCATTGTTGGGAGAGGTAGATGTATTAAAAGCCATTCAATTGCTTCCGGGTATTCAATCGGGAACCGAAGGAACCAGCGGATTTTACGTCAGAGGAGGCGGACCTGACCAAAATTTAATATTACTTGACGGGGTACCCGTTTATAATGCGAATCATTTGTTTGGGTTCTTTTCAGTTTTCAATGCCGATGCAATCAGCGATATAAGTATAACCAAAGGCGGATTTCCCGCTCGATACGGCGGACGTTTATCTTCTGTATTAGACATCCGAATGAAAGAAGGAAATATGAAAACCTATTCAGGCAGTGCATCTGTCGGTATAATATCATCAAAAATAATGTTTGAAGGACCTATAATAAAAGACAAGTCTTCATTTTTAATTTCTGCCAGACGAACATACATTGATGTATTAACGTGGCCCATTCAAAAAATATACTTTGCAAATCAAGATAACAATTTTGATACTAAAAGCGGATATTTTTTCTGGGATATTAATGCAAAAGTTAATTATAAATTTTCTGATAAAAATCGTATATATTTAAGCGTTTACACCGGAAAAGACAAAGCTTATTCAAAAATGAAAAATACATGGGAAGAGTATATTGACAAATTTGAAAGCCAATTACAATGGGGAAATATCACATCGGCATTCCGCTGGAATCATATTCTGGGAAAAAAACTATTTTTAAATACAACAGCAACTTACAGCCGTTACAATTTTAATGTAGGAATAAAAGAAGGCACAGAAAATACTAAAACAAAAGAGTTTTCAGAATTTGCTTTCGACTACATATCCGGAATTGAAGATTATTCTGTAAAAATTGATTTTGACTATAATTTGACATCGGCGCATCAAATTAAATACGGTGCAAATTATATTTACCATACATTTAAACCCGGAATTAACGCCATTAAAAGCACCAGCAATGATTCTGAAACTGCAATTGATACAACTTTCGGTAATTCAAATATTTATGCAAATGAATATGCCGCTTATTTTGAAGATGAAATTTCATTTTTTAAAGGATTTAAAGCAAATATCGGTTTTCATTACTCCGGTTTTTATGTCAGTAATACACTTTATCAATCCGTTCAACCAAGAATTTCTGCCAGATATATGATTAATCCGAAACTTTCTGTAAAAGCTGCATATACTCAAATGACACAATATTTGCATCTGCTGACGAATACTTCAATCGGCTTACCTACAGATTTATGGTTACCTGTAACTAATAATATAAAACCGCAAGAATCCGACCAATACGCTGTCGGCTCGGCATATTCCTTTGAAGGATTTGATATAAGTATAGAAGCCTATTATAAAACCATGAATAATTTAATTGAATATAAAGACGGAGCAAGTTTTATATCAGGCTTTGAATCAGAAGATTCTACACAGAGAATTTGGGAAAGTCAAATTGAAAGTGACGGAAAAGGAATTTCATACGGTATAGAATTACTAATTAAGAAAAATATCGGTAAAATTAACGGTTGGATAGGTTACACTTATTCAAAATCAACTCGCGAATTCAGCAATGTTAATTACGGAGAAGCTTTTCCTTACACCTATGATAGAAGACACGATATAGGTATTGTTTTCAACTATAAATTTAATGACAAAATTGATTTTGGAGCGACATGGGTTTTCGGAACAGGCAATGCCTTTACTTTAGCTTTGGAAAGATATTATGCGTTAACACCATACACTTATTTTGATGACATTTATAATGAATCAACCGTAAACCATATTGACAGCAGGAATAATCAAAGAATGCCGGCATATCATCGTTTAGATTTGGGCATAAATATTAAAAAGGATTTAAAATACGGCAAGAGAACATGGAGTTTCGGACTTTATAATGCTTACAACAGAAAAAATCCATTTTTCTTACGTTTTTCAAGAGATGAAAACGGCGACAGAGCTTTGTATCAATACAGTCTTTTTCCTGTAATACCTTCTGTCAGTTATAAATACGATTTTTAATACCTAAAAAACTATAAAATGAAACACACTATTTATATATTCATTATATTCGGGTTTTTTGCAATTTCTTCTTGCCAAAAAAAATTAGACATTGATTTACCCGAAGCCGAGAAAAAAATTGTTGTAAACGGTTTATTATCAACTGACAGTTTAATTAAAGTTAATGTAAGCAAAAGCATCGGAATTTTAGATAATACCAAAATTGAGTTTTTAACAAATGCAAATGTAAAACTTTATAAAAACGATACATTTATAGAAAATTTAGTTAGCTCAGGAAACGGTAATTTTGTATCATCATTTACACCTGAAATAAATTCAAATTACAAGATAACCGTTGATTATAATAACTTAAAATCTGTAAATACGAACACAACACTTAAAAACCCCGTCCCTATTTTATCAATTGATACATTGTCTGAAATACAAATATATAATTATGACGGATACTCGGATACAACAACAATTTATCATTTTAAACTAAAACTATCCGATAATGTTAATGAAAATAATTTTTATTTTCTAAATTTCAGCGGTTTACAACCTATTTACGAATTTATAGATGACCAATATGTTATTACCGGATACGAAGAAAGCAGTTTTTATTTTAATTCAGAAGATCCGGTATTCAATAACGAAAATTCATATTTCACATTAAATAAAATGGACGGAAGGTGTTTTAACGATGAATTATTTAACGGAAAAGAATATACCATCGACTTTGAATTTCAATACAATAAGTATATGTTTGGCACATTTGGAGAACCCGCCCAATTAAGCACTTTTTATATTAACTTATTAACAATTCCTGATGCTCTGTATTATTATATAAATTCATACAACCTTAATCAATACACACAATATGACCCGTTTGCACAACCGGTTCGTATTTATTCGAATGTTGAAAACGGTTTAGGAATCGTAACCGGTTATACACTGTCAAAAGATTCTGTTCTCATAAACAATCAATAAAAGAGCCTACTCCTAAAAGCCGAAAAAGTGCTGTCAGTCGCCCGCGAATATCGTAATTAGCCAAAAATAAGAATTAAAAATTCTTAAAATTTAGCAAATAACTCACAAGGCATTATTTCGGAGCGGTCTCATAAAATAAAACCTAAAAAAAAAGATAAGAAATAAACCGTTCGCATGGAATCAATTTTTATTGACGGATTTATCAGTATGTCAGAAGCTTTAGCAAGAATTTTCATTGTTATAATTATTGCAGGAGCACTTGTACGAAAAAAAATTATTTCCGATGAACATATAAACGGTTTATCAAAAATTACGGTAATCTTTTTCTTACCTGCGCTCGTTTTTTCAAATACTATAGAAAATTTTAATCCTGAATCGCTTCCGTATTGGTGGCTTATCCCTATTTTAGGAATTGTGATGAGCACAGTCGGATTTATTTTAGCTTCGGGTATTTTTGCAGTTGATTTTAAAAAACAAAAAAACATGATAGCCGTTTCTTCAATGCAAAATGCCGGATACTTGGTATTGCCTATCGGGCAAGTTGTATATCCTGAGCATTTCGGCGAGTTTGCTTTGATTACCTTCTTGTTTATATTAGGATACAACCCACTGCTCTGGACATTAGGAAAATATCTCGCAACTTCAAAAGTCGAGCAAGTTAAAATAAGCTATAAAGATTTTATTACACCTCCGGCTATTGCGAATGTAATTTCATTATTTATTGTTTTAGTTGATATACAAAATATATTTCCTTCTTTTGTTATTAAATCGGCAAGTTTAGCCGGTGAAGCTGCAGTTCCGGTTGCAACATTTGTTTTAGGAGCAACTTTAGGAAGCGTTTCATTAAAAATGGTACCACGCTTTTGGGATTCGGCACGCGTATTAATTGTAAAATACATTTTACTTCCGTTGCTTACTATTTTTATTTTATGGTATTTTCATATCAATGAAATAAATCCGATTTTAGCCGATTTTTTCGTCATTCAGGCAGCTGCCGCTCCTGCTGTTGGTGTTATATTGCAAGTAAGAACATACGGCGGAAATTCGGAACGCGTTTCGGCTATGATGTTAATCACCTATATTGTTTGCATTATTGCTTTACCCTTTTGGATATCAATTTGGCATGTAATTATTTAAAATTTGCGTAAAAACGTAAAGTGTGTTTTTAAATTTTTAGGAATTTCAGGTTGAAAATTGAAAATACCATAAATCGTTGAACCGCTGCCGCTCATTTGAGCATAAACAGCATTCATCTCATACAAATTCGTTTTTATTTCGTTTAAAATCGGATATTTAATAAATAGTTTTTTTTCAAAATCATTAACTATTATATTTTTCCATTTATCAATCGGTTCATTAATCAAATTTAACAAAGACACAGTCGATTTTTTCGGAATAATTTCTGCAAAAGCCTCTTTCGTACTAATATGAATATCAGGCTTAATCAACAAAAGATAATAGGTGCTTAAATCTAAATTAATCGGCGAAAAAATATTTCCGGTTCCTTGTGCAAAAACAACTTTGTTTTTAATAAAAAAAGGGCAATCACTTCCGAGCTGTTGTGCAAATTTTAACATCTCATTTTCAGTTAAATTCAGTTTAAACCAATCATTTAATGATTTCAGCATATAAGCAGCATCAGCAGAGCCTCCGCCTAAACCCGCACCTGCAGGTATCATTTTATGCAAATGAATTTTTAATTCAGGTAAATTAAAGTTGTCTTTTAAAATTTTATATGCTTTTAAAACTAAATTTTTTTGAGGTTCGGTATCTAAAAAAATACCGCTTTGAGTAAATTGAGTTTCACTGTCTGATTCTACAAATTCTATAATATCCGACAGTTTAATAGGATAAAATACAGATTCAATATTATGAAAATTATCTCTTCTTCTTTCTGTAATTCGTAATCCGATATTTATTTTTGCATTAGGAAAAACAATCATGCTAATATTTTTTTCTGACAGATAAATATTTATTCAACTGATACAATGATACTTATATAAATGTTGATAGTTTTAACAAATTTTGACATTTAAACTTCAAATATAATTAGTAAATTTACAAACTGAATTTAAAAATAAAAATATATGATTTTACTTGATTTTGAAGCACCCATAGGAAAGCTTCAAGAACAATTGGAAAAAGCTAAAGAAATTGGCGAACAATCAGGAGTTGATGTGTCACAAACAATTAAAGATTTAGAGAATAAAATTGACACAACTCGAAAAAATATATATTCAAACTTAACTCCATGGCAAAGAGTTCAAGTATCTCGCCACCCCGACCGTCCGTATACATTGTATTATATCAATAAAATGACCGACGGAGATTTTATTGAACTTCATGGTGACAGAGGTGTAAAAGATGATAAGGCTATGATCGGCGGTTTTGGTTCGTTGAACGGAGAAACTGTTATGTTTATAGGGCAACAAAAAGGGTTTGACACAAAAAGCAGACAATACAGAAATTTCGGAATGGCAAACCCCGAAGGATATCGTAAAGCTCTGAGACTTATGAAATTAGCCGAAAAATTTAACAAGCCTATTATTACATTAATTGATACACCCGGAGCATACCCCGGAACGGAAGCCGAAGAAAGAGGACAAGGTGAAGCAATTGCAAGAAATATTTATGAAATGTTTCGATTAAAAGTACCCGTAATTTGTGTTATTATCGGAGAGGGCGCTTCCGGAGGTGCTATCGGAATCGGTGTCGGCGACAAAGTGTTAATGCTTGAAAATACATGGTATTCAGTTATTTCTCCTGAATCTTGTTCCTCAATTCTATGGAGAAGTTGGGAGTATAAAGAAAAGGCAGCAGAGGCTTTAAAATTAACCTCAAAAGATATGCTTTCAAATAATTTAATTGACGGAATAATTGAAGAACCGCTTGGCGGAGCTCATGTTAACCCGGATGAAATGTATTTAAGAGTTAAAAACAGATTAATTAACGAACTTAAAGAACTGAAAAAAATCAGTCCCGAAGAAAGAATTAAACAACGATTAGAAAAATATATTAAGATAGGTATTTATAATGAATAGACAATTGCTTGAAATAAAATAAGATACAAGAGGCAGTCTTTATGACTGTCTCTATTTTTAACACATAAAACCGAACTAAACCAGTGGCTGTTCAAAATAAAAATCCATACACAAAATCAACAAAAGTAAATCCTGTTTTTGATATAAATACACAATTAGGAAAACTTCCGCCGCAAGCACCCGAAATTGAAATGGATGTTCTCGGCGCACTTATGCTTGAAAGGGGAAAAGATATTGTGGTTTTGGATATTTTAACCGCTGACAGCTTTTACAAACCCGAACATCAAAAAATATTTCAGGCAATTTACGACCTTTCTGTAAATTATCAACCTATTGATTATCATACGGTTATAGACCGTCTTAAAAAAAACGGCACTTTAGAAGAAGTCGGAGGTCCGGGTTTTGTTGTTAGTTTATCGCAACGCGTGGGTTCTTCTGCACACATAGAATACCATGCCAAAATAATTGCCGAAAAATATATACAACGCGAATTAATCAGAGTAAGTTCAGAAATTCAAGCTAAAGCCTACGATGATTCAGAAGATGTTGATTCATTATTAGATACAGCACAGCAATTGGTGTTTGATTTAGCAATGGGCAGTATTAAAAAAGATGTTGTCAAAATTGACAGTGTATTAGATGAAGCCATCCGCCAAATTGAAGAAGCAAAAAACAGAGAAGATGGTTTAAGCGGCGTTCCGAGCGGTTTTTCAAACTTAGACAGAATTACTTCCGGTTGGCAAAATTCAGATTTAGTTATCATTGCTGCTCGACCCTCAATGGGAAAAACTGCATTTGTGTTATCAATGGCAAGAAATATGGCTGTAAACCATAACAAAGCCGTTGTATTATTTTCCTTAGAAATGTCTTCTATTCAATTGGTTACACGATTAATTTCTTCAGAAACCGAATTAGGCAGCGAAAAACTCAGAAGCGGAAATTTGAAAGATTACGAATGGGAACAATTAGAACATAAAATTACCGGATTGGAAAAAGCCAGATTGTTTATTGATGACACTCCGGCAATCAGCCTATTAGAATTAAGATCAAAATTAAGAAAATTAAAAATCTCTGAAAAAATTGATTTGGCAGTTATAGATTACCTGCAATTGATGTCAGGACCAAAAGAAACAAGAGGGAACAGAGAACAAGAAGTCAGTACAATTTCGAGAGGTTTAAAAGCCATTGCAAAAGAGTTGAATTTACCTATAATTGCACTTTCGCAATTAAACCGCTCGGTTGAACTGCGTACCGGGCATAAGCAACGACCGATGCTCTCTGATTTGCGTGAATCAGGAGCCATTGAACAAGATGCCGATATTGTAATTTTTATCCACCGCCCTGAAAAAATGGGTATTACCGAAGATGACAACGGTAATTCAACCAAAGGCTTAGCCGAAATTATTATAGCCAAACACAGAAACGGTGCCGTTACAGATGTACAATTAAGATTCAGAGAAGAATATGCTCGATTTGAAGAATTTAACGATACATTTTTAATTCCTTTGGAAGAAACCGGAGGAAGCGGCAGTACAACTTTCGAATCCAAAATGAACTCAGACGATAACGATTCATTTTTTTCAGATAATTTCGGTTCTGATTACAGCTTTGATAATAATGATATTGATACACCGTTTTAATATAAATTATTCTTAAAAAATGCGTAAACGATTTGTTTCAATTAGCTTAATTGTTTTTATCAGTATTAAATTAATATTTTCAAATACTATTTTAATACCGATGGATGAACAGCAAAAAGACCATTTAAAAGCCTACGGAATTACCTACTGGGTTTTACAAAACGGGCTCGAAGCCAATTGGTTACTGAATTATCGAGGAGGTAGTTTTACAATGGATTATGCCAAAGATATTACAGATGAATGCACAATAAGAGGAGTAAGCTATGAAATTATAAGCGATGCCGAAATTTCAATAATCTACAATGCCATAGCTAACCCCGAGGTAAATATGGACAAAATTAAGCTTGAAAAAGCACCAAAAATAGCCGTTTATGCTCCAAAAACAAACCAGCCGTGGGATGATGCCGTTACATTAGTTTTAACTTATGCCGAAATTGAATACAAGCAAATTTATGATAAAGAAATTGTAAACGGAGAATTATCAAAATATGATTGGCTACACCTACATCATGAAGATTTTACCGGACAATACGGAAAATTTTACGGAGCATATCGACACTCGGCATGGTATATCGACAATCAGAAACAAGCCGAAGCCGAAGCAGCGGAATTAGGCTTCAATAAAGTATCTGAATTAAAACTTTTTGTTGCCAAACGAATTAAAGAATACATTTTCAACGGAGGCTTTTTATTTGCCATGTGTTCGGCAACCGATTCATACGATATTGCTCTTGCAGTCGAAAATACTGATATTTGTGAAACAATGTTTGACGGCGACCCTGCTGACCCAAATTGTCAAGAAAAATTAGACTACTCAAAAACTTTAGCATTTAAAGATTTTACATTAGTTAAAAATCCGTTTGAATATGAATTTTCAGACATTGACGCAACGAAATCAAGAAGTAACTTAAACGAAACAAATGATTTTTTCACTCTGTTTGAATATTCGGCAAAATGGGATCCTGTACCAACGATGTTATGCCAAAATCATACGAAAATTATTCACGGTTTCATGGGCCAAACAACCTCTTTTAATCGTAAATTCATTAAATCAGACGTGCTGATTATGGGCGAACTGAAGTCAAAAGATGAAGCCAGATACATCCATTCTGAATACGGGCAAGGAACATGGACTTTTTACGGCGGACACGACCCCGAAGACTATCAGCACTTTGTAGGCGACCCGAAAACAGAACTCAAACTTCACCCCAATTCAGCAGGATACAGATTGATATTAAACAATATTTTATTTCCTGCTGCAAAAAAAAATAAAAAAAAGACCTAAGGAATATGTAAATATTTATGCAATTGAACCGACAAGTTCCACTTAGGATTTGCTTTAATATATTCAATTACTTTGGGAGTATTAATATCTTTAGTACTCCATTCGGGTTGAAGATATAATAAACAATTTTCGGAAACTTTACATGAACATTCTTCCGCCCATTCAAAATCACTTTCATCAAAAATAATAACTTTCAATTCATCAGCAGCTTGATATAATTCATTAACCGGCGGCTTTTGTTTTTTTGGTGATAGACAAATCCATTCCCATTCACCGGATAAATGATATGCACCCGAAGTTTCGATAAATCGTTCTATTCCTTTTTCTTGTGCTTTTTGACATAAATAATCTAAATCATAACTCAATGGTTCTCCGCCGGTTACAACTATTGATTTCGCTGCCGACAGATAGGCCTCTTCAATAATAAGATATGTTTCTGCTAAAGGATAAATTTCGGCATTCCACGAAACCTTTGTATCACACCAACTACAACCAATATCACACCCGCCGATACGAATAAAATAAGCGGCTTTACCGGTATGAAATCCTTCACCTTGTATCGAATAAAATTTTTGTATTAAGGGCAATTTTCTTCCTTTTTCAAATAAATCTTCCATTCAAATCTGATTATTTATTAAACCGCTAAGTTTTAAAAATTAAATCAATTCTGAAAAAAAAAATATCTTTGTTCTTAAATCCCATTCAAAAAATTATGAAATATTTATATCTCATTATATTTTTAGGAAGCATTTTTTATTCTTGTAAAAAAAATGAAAATACTACAAAACATTTTTCTGTCAGCGGAAAAATCTCTGAATATAAAGAAGGTACCGTTGTTTTAAATAAATATCGAGACAAACAATTAATTCCGCTTGATTCGGCACAAATTAAAAATAATAAATTTTCTTTTAAACCTATTGATTTCGATAATCCGGAATTATACTATCTTATTTTTGACGAAGGCAATGCAGTTATTGAATTTTTTACAGATACCGGACAAATAATAATTCAGGCAGAATATAAATTACAAAGCAAATTAATTGTAGAAGGTTCCGGAAATCACGCTGAATTTGTTTCGTTTTTGAAAAATAATATGGTTTTTGAAAATAAACAATTAGAAATTTATAAACAGAAAGAAATTGCTGAAAAAAACAATGATACGCTTCTGATAAAAATTGCCGAAAACGATTTAAAATCAGTTTCTGATGAACAATTAAATTACATCCGTCAATATGTTATTCAAAATAAAAACAGTTTTGTAGCAGCATACTTAGCTTCAAAAAATTTAGCCGATTATTTGAGTTTGGATGATTTAATTTTTATTACCGATAATTTTAATGATACAATCAAATCATCCGTTTATTATTCTGAATTAATTGAAAAAATTGAAACACGAAAACGAGTTCAGATAGGAAAACAAGCTCCTGATTTTAACCTTCCCGACACTTCGGGAAAATTAATTTCTTTATCGTCCTTACAAGGAAAATATTTAATAATTGATTTTTCTGCTTCTTGGCATCCGGAATTTCATAAAAGAAATAGTGAATTAAAGTTATTATACAAAAAATATTTGCATAAAGAAATCGAAATTTTTCAAGTTTCATTTGAACGAAATTTATATAATGAGCAGGAAAAAATTGAAACTGAAAAAACAAATTGGATTTTGGTTTCAGATATCAACGGTTTGAATTCAGAATTAATAAGATTATACGGAATCAGAACATTTCCGACCTATTATTTTTTAGATAAAAACGGCATTATTATCGGTTCGGACATTCAAATAAACGAACTCGCCGAATTATTAGAAGAAATCTTTAAAATATAGTTCTTAGTAAGAATAAAACTGAATTATTGAATAATTTAGCTTAATTATTGCAAAATTTTGAGAAAATAAAAGCCCGATTTTAATCATCGGGCTTTACACCATTAAATAAGCCTTGCTTAAATTCCTAAACTTTTAACAACAATTTCGGCAATATCCATAACTTTTACCTCTTGTTCTTTATCTTTCATTTTAATGCCGTCTTTCATCATAGTCATACACATCGGGCAGGCGGTTGCAATCAAATTACAACCGGTTTCTAAGGCATCTTCTGTTCTTAGTTCATAAATTTCCTGATTCCCTTTTTCAGCTTCTTTAAACATTTGTGTACCGCCGGCTCCGCAGCAGAGCGAACGACTTTTATTTCGCTTCATTTCGGTAATATTTCCTATTTTACTTAAAGTAAAACGAGGAGCATTATATTCGCCGTTTCCTCGACCTAAATAACACGGATCATGGAATGTTATCTTAGTGTTTTTAAAAATATCCGGTTTTAAAACAATTTTGCCTTGTCTGATAAGGTCTTGTATGAATTGCGTATGGTGCATCACTTCATAGTTTCCGCCTAAATCGGGGTATTCATTTTTAATCGCATTAAAATCATGAGGGTCGCAAGTTACTATTTTTTTCACTTTGTAGGCATTCATCGTTTCTATATTCATCATCGCTTGCATTTGTGCTAAAAATTCATTTCCTGCACGTTTGGCATTATCTCCGGAATCTGTTTCTTCGGTTCCTAAACAAGCATAATCAATTTTGGCATATTCTAAAATTTTAGCAAAATTTCGACTGATTTGCATACCGCCCTCGTCATAACTTCCTGCTGAACCAACCCAAAATAAGTACTCGGGAATTTTATTTTCGGCTGATTTTTCAGACATCAATGAGACCTTAATTTCTTTTTCTTCTCCGTTAACTTTCATTTTAATATTTTTAGCCCAATTAAACCTGTCAGCCGCTGAATATTTCCATGGAGCTCCGTTATTTTCGATATTTGTTGACATCGAATTAATTAATGACGGGGCTTTAGATTCTTCCAAGAAAATATACCTTCTCATTTCCAAAATAATTGAAGGATGATCGATACTCACCGGACATTCTTGTGCGCAGGCATTACAGGTTGTGCAAGCCCACAGTTCTGCATAGCTTGTATAGTCGGGATATAATGATTTAGAATCTTGATATGTTTTTCCTTCTTTTAACAAGCCTCTCATTTTTTCTTCCATTCTTCTGCGATAATCCAAAACAATCTTTCTGGGTGAAAGCAATTTTCCGGTTAAATTAGCCGGACATACCGAAGTGCACCTTCCGCATTGCGTACAAGCCAATGAATCAATATAATTCTTCCATGTTCCGTCTTCAACGTCTTTTAATCCGAAACGCTCCGGTTCTGTGCTTTGATTTGCTTGCACTGATGATGCATTAGGGTTCAACATCATTTTAACTTCATCGGTAACATTTGCCATTGTACTCATTTTTGTGTATGGTTCAGTTCTTGAAAAATACACATTAGGAATTGACATAAACACATGAAAATGTTTAGAATACGGTAAATAATTAGCAAAAAAGAAAATCAATGAAATATGAGTCCACCACATACTTAATTCTATGATGTGTGCTGAATTAACCGGAATAAAATCGGCTAATTGTGAACTTAAAGGAAATATGCCTTTTGCATTAATACCCGTATGAACAAAATAAGCGGCATTCATCCCTATTAAACTGAGCATCAACAATAAGATTAAAAATAATGCAAAGGAAGCATCTTTATGATCGCGATGTCTCATTTCTTTCCCTGTGAATCGTTTTATTTTCATAAAATTTCTTCGAACCAAAAAAGCAATGATTAAAATTGCAATAATCCAAGCAAAAATATCACCGCCGGCTATTAAAATATCATAAGCCAAACCAAGAAATCCTAACACTCTGTCATTTAAAGGATTGTTATCAAAAGGCAAACCGATTAAACCGTCAAGAACCATTTCACCGGAGCCGAAAGTTATTAACAAAAAACCCCAAAATACCAAAGCATGCATAAACCCGACAATAGGAAATCGCATGATTTTGGTCTGTGCGAAAACTACTTTATACACCCTGTTTAAGCGTTCACCTACATTTTTTAGAGAATAGGGTTTTTTTAGCAGTTTTATAATTCTGAAAATTTTAGAAAAGCTCCAAATGAGTATTCCGACAGAAATCAGTGTTACAAAAATGAATAAAATATGCTCAATCATAACGAATAAATTTAGTTGGTTCAAAGATATAAAATATTATGCCTGCATAATAATAATATTTAAAATTTAGAATGATTCTAATTAGCAAAATCGGAAAATATTTTGTAAAATACTTTATTATTGCATTTGTTTTAAAACATAATCTAATAACTATAGCATGAAACACCCATGATAAACAAGCTTAACACCCAAGGACATGACTAAACAAACAAGATACATTACTTGCAGATAGTTTCAAAGTATTCCTATGTGCAGAGTGAAAAAAGATTAATAAATTCAAATAAACACCCAAATTACTCAACATTAATTAATTGCATAATTTTAGACACATGAATAGTATAATTAATACTTTGATATTAACATTGTTTGTATGCTTTTCATCAGTTGCTCAAAAAGAAAAATTATATGATGTAAACGCCGTTCCTGAAACTCAGATAAAAGAAGCATTACAAAAAGCGAAAGATACAAACAAACATGTATTAATACAAATGGGAGGAAACTGGTGTGCTTGGTGTTATCGGTTTCATGAATTTTATAAAAATGATTCCGAATTGGACTCTATCATAAAAGCTGATTATGAGCTCATTAATATCAATTACAACCCAAATGATTTATTCTTTCTTAAAAAACTTGATTATCCGCATCGTTTTGGTTTCCCTGTGGTTATAATTACAGATTCAACAGGAAAACGCCTCCATACACAAAATACTTGGTATTTAGAAGACGGCAAAGGAAGTTATGACAAGGAAAAATTCAAAGATTTCTTACTAAATTGGAACATAAAATCTTTAAATCCTGAGAGTTATAAAAAATAAAATAATTAATTTTTCAAAAAATCAGTTCTCATATTTTTTTATACTTTTGCAATTATTTTTATAAAGAATGGAAGAACTTAAAAAAAAGAAAAAAAGAAAACTTCGACTGTCAATATTCGACGACCATACATTTGAAGAAGTTAAATCACTTAAATTTTCAAAACCGGTAATGTTTTCATTATTTGGTTTAAGTATTTTTATAGTTTTTGTAATCGTTTTTTTACTTTTGGCATACACTCCGCTGAACAGCTTAATTCCTTCTAAAGTTAATTTAGATGCTAAAAACAGTGTTATTGAAAGTTCACTAAAAATTGACAGCCTTGAAAGTAGAATTATGTCAGAAGCTATTTATTTATACCAAATCAAAAATATTATACAAGGAAAAGTTTCAATCGACTCATTCAACGTTAATAATTTATACAATGATACAAATGTTATTATTAATCAAAGTGAATTTTCCGCCTCAAATTTAGATTCAATTATTAGAGCTGAGCTTGAAGAAAATCAAACCGGAGTAATAGATATTCAAAATAAAGAAATTAAAGAAACTCTAAAAAACTTACATTTTATTGTACCTTTAAAAGGAATTATAACTAATGAATTTAATGATTCTAAATCGCATTTCGGTATTGACATAGCACCCGGTAAAGATGAAACTGTTTTAGCAACACTTTCAGGCACAGTTATTTTATCAACTTGGAGCATTGAAACCGGCTATGTTCTTGGAATTCAGCATAACTTGAATTTAATTTCATTTTATAAACATAATTCTGTTTTATTAAAAAAAGTAGGAGACCGTGTTAAATCAGGTGAATCTATTGCAATAGTAGGAAATTCGGGAGAGCAAACATCCGGTACTCATCTGCATTTTGAATTATGGCATAACGGAAGAGCTACAAATCCCAGAGACTATATCACATTCTGATCCGGCACTTTAAGAAAAGCGAAACATGAAACACTCATGTAAAACTATTTTTCACACAAAGGAGCATGACTAACAAAATACCTTTATTAAGTTTAGTTCAAAGAAGGTGTTCCTATGTGCAGAGAGATACAAGTTTCTTCAATAACGATATGCATTCAATTTGCAGATTATTAATTAATTATAAATTTTTAGACAGATGAAACACCCATGTAAAAACAATTTTTCACACAAGGGTATGACTAACGGAAGATATTATTTAATGCAGATTTATAAAGGTGTTCCTATCTGCGGAGAAAAACAAGTTTTATAAATAAGTATGTGCATTCAATTTGCAGATTATTAATTAATTATAAATTTTTAGACAGATGAAATAT
>DYOF01000165.1 GCA_020720665.1 Acetofilamentum sp.
GTGTAACCCCATCGTATTTTTTAACGCATAAAAACGAAATTTTACTTTAAGGAAATATTGTGATTTATTTTATTAATATTTAGTATTGATAAGAAGCAACAAGGTGTAAGAAATTTATCGGGTGTTCTAAAAATTGCTTTTTCTTCGTTGGACTTCAATTTTTAAAATCCTCATTTACAACAGTAAACTCCGGTTTTAAAAACCATGTCCGCCTCGAAAAATCTAATTTTTAGAAGCCCCCTTATATTTATATATTCAAAGCAGCAATAAAAAAAAGAGACTCACAAATTAATGCAAGTCTCTCATTTTCAGTGTCGGGGCGGCAGGATTCGAACCTGCGACCCTCTGCTCCCAAAGCAGATGCGCTAACCGGGCTGCGCTACGCCCCGAATTTTTGCGGAGAGAGGGGGATTCGAACCCCCGGTACGGTTACTACCGTACGACGGTTTAGCAAACCGTTGGTTTCAGCCACTCACCCATCTCTCCAAAAGCGGATGCAAATGTATAACAATTATATATTAAGACAAAAAAATTTCACAAAAAAATTAAATTATCTTAAAACAAACCGTGTGGTATGTCGGCTTTTTTGATTCATGAGAATGTCTCTGCCATCAGTCATTTTTTTAACCGACTCATTATCATAATGTCTGATAGTTATCAGTTCTAATCCGTCGTTATATAATACGTTAAAATCGGTCTTTAAATTTGTAAGAAGTTGCGGTATTTTAAATCGATCATTATTCACACAAAAAGAAAAACTTATGGCTGATGACTCCATAATATTTACTTTTATTCTCAATGCAGATAAAATTGAAAAAATATTTCCTAAATTTCCTTCTGAGATAAATGAAAAATCTTTTGTGGAGAGTGAAATTAAAATTTGATTTTCTTTTATTATAAAAATCGGAGTATTCGGAAATGCTTCATTACTGAATTCAGAAATATCAACAATTTCTGTTCCCTTGCATTGCTCATTAGTAAACGATTTAACTTTAATAGGAATTTTTTTATTTTGCAGCGGCTTTATGGTTTTGGGATGCAAAATTTTAGCACCGTAAAATGCCTGTTCAACAGATTCTTTATACGATAATTTAGGCAATAAAACGTATTCATTTGTTTTTGCCGGATCGGCATTAAAAATTCCGTCAACTTCTTTCCAAAAAATAACTTCCTCGGCATCAGTTGCATAAGCTAAAACTGCAGCTGAAAAATCGCTTCCTTCTCGCCCTAATGTTGTTGTATGATTATTCTTATCTGCCGCAATAAACCCTTGAGTTACACATATGTTAAACGGCTCATTACAAGTTTTCTTAATATTTTTTTCAGAAAGATTCCAATCAATTTTTGCTTCGGTAAAATTTGAATCACTTACAAGTATTTGTCTTATATCTTGATACTTACATATACACGAATATTTTAACAACCCAAAAACAATTTGAGACGAAATTATTTCTCCGTATGAAACAATTCGGTCATATTCAAAATGATAGTCGGTTGTTATCGGTTTTTGAAACTCCGATTTCAATTGTTCAAACAAACCATTAAGGATTTTACCGGTTTCATCAAAAAACGATTCGTTTAAAACATCTTTAATTATTGCAAAATGGTAATTTAGTAATTCATCAAACAATGCATGATTAAATTGTTGAAACTCAAAAAATTCATTTAATAAGTTTTCCAACTTATTTGTAACTTTATTGAATGCAGAAACAACAACGATAATTTTATCCTGTTGATACGAATTCATTATTTCGACTAATCGAATAAGATCTTGTCCGTTTTTAAGAACACCTCCGCCAAACTTGAAAACTTTCATTTTTTATTTCGGTTAAATATGTTGCCAAATATGATAATTTTAGTTGAAATTGAACAAAAAAATTTATTTTTGTAAATGTTTTCATTAAAAACTGAGAAAAATGACCGTAACAACACTTAATGAGTATATTATTGAAAGGCAAGCAGACTTTCCTTATGCCAAAGGTGAATTAACCCGTTTATTAACACATATCGGAGTTGCAGCAAAAGTTATTAACCGCGAAGTAAATAAAGCCGGTTTGGTTGATATATTAGGAGAAATCGGAACTGATAATGTGCACGGTGAAGAGCAAAAAAAATTAGATGTATATGCCGATCAAAAATTCATTAACTCATTAAGAGCAAGCGGTGAATGCTGCGGTCTTGCATCAGAAGAAAACCAAAATATTGTAATTTTTGACGAAGATTTAGCCAAACAAGGCAAATATGTAGTTACGGTAGATCCGCTTGACGGTTCTTCAAATATTGATGTAAATGTTTCAATCGGTTCAATTTTTTCTATTTTCAGAAGGGTAACACCGGTAGGACACAATGCCGGTATTGAAGATTTTATTCAAGAAGGAACGAAGCAAGTTGCAGCCGGTTATATTATTTACGGCTCATCAACAATGATGGTTTATACCACAGGAAAAGGAGTTAACGGCTTCACCTTAGATCCGTCAATAGGAGAATTTTGTTTATCGCATCCAAATATTCAAATGCCGGCTTCAGGAAATATTTATTCAATTAATGAAGGGAATTACTTAAAATTTCCTGAAGGCGTAAAAAAATATTTGAAATATTGTCAAGAAATTGATGCCCCTACAGGTCGCCCTTATACATCCAGGTATATAGGCTCATTAGTTTCTGATTTTCACAGAAGTTTATTAAAAGGCGGAATTTTTATATATCCCAGATCTGCTGCCTATCCGAAGGGGAAATTAAGACTTATCTATGAATGCAATCCGATTGCAATGCTTACAGAGCAAGCCGGAGGTAAAGCTACAGACGGAAAGAAAAACAGAATTTTAGATTTTAAACCTAAAGACCTGCATCAACGTGTGCCGTTTTTTGTAGGTTCAAGAAATATGGTTGCTAAAGCCGAAGAATTTATGGAAAAATTCGGACATGAAGAACCTAATATAGAAGAGATATAATGAATACGATTTTAATTACCGGAGCAAACGGACAATTAGGAAATGAAATCAGAGCATTATCTTCGCAATTTTCTATATTCAATTTTTTATTTACAGATTACGAAGAATTGGATATAAGAAACTATGATGCCGTAGAATCATTTTTTTTAAATCAAACCATTGATTACATCGTTAATTGTGCAGCATACACAAACGTTGACAAAGCAGAAACAGACTATGAAAATGCTTTAAATATCAACTCAAATGCCGTTAAACATTTAGCTTCCGTTTCAAAAAAAAGAAATATTCCTCTGATTCATATTTCAACCGATTATGTTTTTGACGGGAATCAGGATTTCCCTTATAAAGAAACCGATAGGGTAAATCCGTCATCTGCCTACGGAAAAACCAAGTTACTCGGGGAAATTGAAGCTTCAAAGGCATATAAATGTATCATTATCAGAACGTCATGGCTTTATTCATCGTTTGGTCATAATTTTGTAAAAACAATGATTCGGCTGGGTTCTGAAAAAAATGAAATCAATGTTGTTTCTGATCAAACAGGTTCACCCACCTATGCAAAAGATTTAGCAGAAGGTATTTTAAATATTCTTATTAAAAGCACTTCCGATTCATATGGTTTTAAGGAAGGAATTTATCATTTTTCAAATGAAGGCAGTTGCTCTTGGTATGAATTTGCCTTAGAAATTATGAAAAATAAAAACCTAAATTGCAAGGTAAATCCGATACAAACCATTGACTACCCCACACCGGCTAAAAGGCCTAAATACAGTTTGTTAGACAAAACTAAATTTAAAACATCTTTCAATTTTGAAATCAGAAATTGGAAAGAAGCATTCCTTGATTGTTTGAACGAAATAAAATAAATTAACTAAAAATTTGCGTTATGAAACTAAAATTGATGTCGAGCATCATATTCGATTTGCGAACCAAGGCAGCCTTAGGTTTGTC
>DYOF01000166.1 GCA_020720665.1 Acetofilamentum sp.
TCATTTTCTAATCGTTTCAGTTTCATTTGCCACTGAGTTTGCTCATCTTTGTTGAAAAACATCGGCATTGTTCCGATTTCGCTTTCTATTTTTCGGATTTTCTTTAAATCTTCGTCATTTGGATTTACTGTTCTCGCAAAATTTTCTTTTTGTTCTGCTATAAATCTTTCCAATGTTCGCTTTGCATTTCTATCGGTTGTATTTTTATAATCTGCTACAACTTGTTTGTATTTTTGAGTAAATGTTTTTAATGATTGCGAATTTCCGTTTCCATTTAACGAAAAATGTGAAATTAATGAATTACCGCATTTTATATTTATGTCAATATTTGGTAGTGTTTCAAGTTCTTTGTAATTGCTTTCTTTGGTATAATATGCATTTTTTAACAGTTCAATCCATAATCGCAAACGACAAATATTTACTGATTTTGGGTTTATGTCCACGCCAAATAAGCAATTTTCTATCAATTTCTGTTTTTCGCGGAAAATGGTTTCTTGTATTTTTTGACTTTCATGTTTTTTGTAATTATATGTAAATAGCTCACTATCAACTGTAATAAATAGTTCATCGTTTATTACTTCTATTTGAACATCACGAAGTTTTTTGCCCTCGTTATCCGTGATAATTTTCAATTCCGATTTTATTGCAATCAATTCATTCAACGCAGAAACTAAAAAATGTCCGCTACCTACTGCGGGGTCGCAAATTTTGATTGAGTTAAAAATATCGTTTGCTTTTTTTATGTTTGATATATCTATTGAATTATGTATGTCGGCAATTGAATTTACTTTTGCAAATTCTTTATCCGTTTTAAATTTTTCAACTACCGCTTTTCTGATATTTTCACTACACATATACATAGTTACAAATCCGGGCGTGTAATAACTTCCTTCTTTGTAACCGTTTATTTTCTCGAATATTAAGCCAAGAACTGACGAATTAATTATTGTTTTGTTTTTTTCTTGTATTTCTGCCTTAATATCGCTTGCAAAATTGTAGCTGTCCAGAAAATCGAATAAATACTGCAAAATTGGTTTTGAACCCGATATTTTTCTTCCGTTTTCGTCTTTTAAAACTGTTGCATTGAAAATTTGTATTTCGCTGTGGCTATTGAGTTGATTGATTTTTACGGTTTCTTTTTCTAAATCGGTCAATTCAAACAACGAACTGTTTAAATAAGGAATTTTTTCGTATTTAGTTTGAAAAAACTTTTTCCTTTCTGCCGGTTTTACTGCTAAAACTTCAAAAAATAATTCCCTTAGTTCTTCAAAATCTCTGATTTTTGAATAATTAAGAAATAAATATTCTTTGTTTGAATTGTATTTTACTATTTGGCTTTCAAGTAATTTTAAAAATAAAATACGGTTCAACCAAGTAATGCAAAGTTCTAAACCGATGCTGAATAATTGTTCTTCTTCTGTTTCACCAAATCGTTCAGCGTCTTTTAAATTGTGAATAATTTCGTCTGATTGTAAAATATTTATAGTGTTTTCTATTAAACTTGCTTCTTCTCTGTTTTTGGGATTTAATCGTGAAATCTTTTTAACTCCTTTTTCTTTTATTTCTTGTAAACCAATAATATGAAGCAATTCGTTGTAAAATTCACGATTTAATGTATTGCTGTCGTTTTGGAACGGTAATTTTAAAAGATGTTCGGGTGAAAATATTTTATATAATTCAATTAATGAACTTTCAGAAAGTTTGGAACTTTCGGAAAGTTGAAAATAAGAGCAATTTATATTTTCTTGTTCGTTTTCAATAAATGGTTTTGCAACAGAAGAATAAAACCAATCTTTATTTTTACTTTCTAAATGACCGTTATACCAGTCGTTAAATTTTTTTACTAATGCTTTGTTTTGATAAAAAATTCGTTCAAATTCTGTAACATTGAAAATAAACCAATCTATTGAATTTGTGATTATTAAATGCTTAATCTCTATGTTATTATTAATAATTCTTTCTTCTAAATAATACTGCAATAATTCTTGAAATGCTTTTTTGTTTAAATCATCTTTTGTAATCATTTCTGCATTATTTTTTAATGCTTTTGTTTCAATGATTACTCCGATTTTATCATTTTCGTCTTTCCCGTTATAAATTACAAGGTCAATATTGTTTATATTTTCTTTTATCGTGAATTTATTTTTGTAATAAGTATCACGAAAAAAGTTATTTATGTAGTCTTTTAAAGTTTCTTCGTTGTCGGTTGGTTTAATTGATTTTAGTAAAGTTGCATAATTCTCCTTGAATAAAGATATTTCATCAAGGTATAGACTTTGTGCTAAATACGCTTTATTCAATGAATTGCTAATATTTTTTACTTCTAATTTCATTTTATAATTTTTATACAAAGTTATCGAATCATTGTCTATTTCAAAGTATCAATTATTAGTTTTAGCAAAATAAAATTGACTATAATGAGCAGGTTTTAAAAATTTGCTCATTTTATTTTAAATTTTTCAAATATGCAATAATCATTTCCGGAGCATTCACACTCTCAGCATAGTCTGCCATATTCATTTTATTATATTTCACATGAATATCCGCGCCGTTTTCTGCCAAAAGTTTTATCATCGGAAAATTTTTTGTTTCAACAGCTACACTTAAGCAAGATTCTTGATATTCATTTTTATAATTCAAATTTGCACCTTCATTTATAAGTACTTGTGCAGAAATATAATAATTGTATTGAACTGCATGCATTAACGGCGTTTTATGAAAATATCCGTTATATTCTTTTTTTGCTCCTGAATTAATTAACAGCTTTATTAATTTTTCGTTTTCGCTTTTAAGGGCTATAATTAAAGCACTTTCTTTATTCATGTTTAACTCGTTCGGGTTTGCGCCCTGCTCCAAATAGTATTTTGCCATTTCATATTTTTCTTCATCAAGAACTTCCATAAAAGGTGATTTTGCGAAATGATTATCCGATTTGTAAAAAATATCAATTCCTTTAGCTTTTAATTTTTTTACAGAATTTATATCACCGTATTTTACGGCACCGAAAATTAACGGATTATTAACCGGAAATTTTCCGGTTGAAGTATTGTTTAATCCTGCGTCTAAAAGTAAATCAAGCAAATTTTCATTAGCAAATACAATTTTATAATCAAGCGGATATTTATTTACATCGGGCTTATAATTCAGTAAACGTTTTAAATCAGATTCATTTTCAAGAGCAAAATTAATATCAATAGTTTTTGAATCTGCTCCTGATTTAATCATCTTTTCGATAATATAAATATTTGAACTTATTGACAAATCGACCATGCTGACTTTTGCTCCTCTGCTAATCAATAAATCAATTATTTTTTCATTTTCGGTAATAATTGCCGCATCTATCGGAAACTCTGCATTTTTATTCGGTACATTAACATTTGCTCCTAAATCGAGCAGTTTTTCTATAATTTTAATTTTATTAGTTTTAACAGCAGCAATAAAAGGTGTTGTATTATCGGTATATTGTCGATATTTATTATTGTAAAAATGTTTCACAATAGGAATATAAGTTCCTGCTTTTCTAACCGAATAATTATATTCAACAAGGGCATCAGGGTTTGCTCCTTTTTGAACAAGAATTTCAATATTTTTTATTAATTTATCATCTGAAAATTCATAGTATTCGGTTATCAATTGATAAAGTTGTATATCCAATGAGTCATTTGAAATTATAATTGCATTAAAATCAATGGTATCTTTTGAATTAACCGCTTGCTCGTCAAGTTCTGAAGTATTATTTTTAAATAAACGTTCAATATCCTCAATTGATAAATCATTATTTTGTTTCTTTTCATTTTTTCTGATACAAGAGGAACTTACTAAAAGTGTGGAAATTAAAATGATATGGAAA
This sequence comes from Acetofilamentum sp., assembly GCA_020720665.1. GTDB lineage: Bacteria > Bacteroidota > Bacteroidia > Bacteroidales > JAADGE01 > JAADGE01. The sequence continues at coordinate 3,851 of DYOF01000166.1, forward strand.
TATTTCATCTGTC
>DYOF01000167.1 GCA_020720665.1 Acetofilamentum sp.
TAAAAATAAAAAGAGTGTAAAATTACAAAATTCACACTCTTTATTATATATTTTGTGATTATTATTTTGCTTTCCTGCGTTTTATTTCATTAGAAATTAAACTTAACTCTCGGCTTGTTTGTCCTTTAACTGATGTATTTTCTTCAGCTCTTCGGAACAAATAAGGTAAAACGTGTTTTACAGGTCCGTAGGGTAAATATTTCGCTACATTATATCCTTCCTTTGCTAAATTAAAACTAATGTTATCACTCATGCCGAACAATTGCGAAAACCAAAAACGTTTATCATTTGCCGCTATGCCTTCTTTGTTCATTAATTCGGCTAATAATAATGAGCTTTCTTCATTATGAGTTCCGTTAAAAATTGAAACACGATCTCTGTGTTCAAATGAAAATCTCAAAGCGTTGTTATAGGATTGGTCGGTTTCTGATTTATCTTTACAAATAGGTGATTCATAGCCCATTTTTTTTGCTCGTTCACGTTCTTTTTCCATATATGCGCCTCGTACGAATTTAGCTCCTAAAAAATAATTTCCTTCAAGCGCTTTTTCATATGATTTTTTTAAATGCTCTAATCGGTCATGACGATACATTTGCCAAGTATTAAAAACAATTGCTTTTTCTTTATTATACAATACCATCATTTCCTCAACGGTATCGTCGATAAATTTTTGATACCATGAATCCTCGGCATCAATTAAAATCGGTATATTGTTTTCATATGCACTTTTGCACAATGTATGCACACGGTTTTTAAAATTTTGAGCTTCTTTAATTTCTTCTTCCGTCATTGTTTCTCCGGCACTTGCTTTGGTCAAAACATTTGATGTTGTAAAAGCAGTAGGTTTAAAAACTGCAAACGGGATATTTGCATTTGTTCCGGCATTTTTAATAGAATTTAAAGTTTCGTTTAATGCTTTGTTAATATCATCGATTGAACTTTTTCCTTCTACGGAATAGTCTAAAATAGCATTAACTTTATAGTTCGAAATAATTTCAACAGTCGGATTACACTCATTTATTGCTTCTCCGCCTACAAATAATTTATAAATTGTAGGTTTGACAATCCAATTAATCGGAAAGTGAATATTCATAGCTAACTGAGTAAAGAACTTAGCCGTTTTGGTTATTCGGGGTCGTGCCATTATCCGGTATAAAAAACGAGTTTTCTTTAAATCCTTATCTGTTTTTGAAATAAATGCCGCTTCAGTATTTTTGAAATCTATATTCATTTTTAAGGGAATTAATTTTCAGCAAAATTAGAATTTTAGATAGTTCTTTTTTTAGTAAAAATCATATTATTAAACATCATTTATTAATTTAGCAAAAAATAACAACTTTAATCCTGCAAAGATAATGAGCATTAAAACAAAAACTAATGACATAATTCATACTCTTGATATAAATTTTGAAATTAATAAGATTATTACTGAAAATAATAATTCAAAAATATTTTTATTAACTGATAATAACTGCTTTAAGTATTGTTTTCCTCTAATTAAACCAAACTTTCCCGCTTCGGTTCCGATAAAAATTATTAAACCGGGTGAGAAAAATAAGAATTTGAATACTCTAAGCAAAATTTGGAATTTTTTGGTAGAAGAAGGAGCTGACCGAAGTTCAATATTGATTAATTTAGGCGGCGGCGTAATAACTGATATTGGTGGTTTTGCAGCATCTACTTTTAAGCGAGGAATACGTTTTATAAATATTCCCACAAGTTTAACAGCACAAGCAGATGCATCAATAGGAGGTAAAACAGGAATTAATTATCAATCATTTAAAAATGAAATCGGTGTAATAAGCAAAGCATATAAAATATTAATTGACCCCGTTTTTTTAAAAACATTGAAAAAAAATGAATTGCTGTCCGGTTTTGGTGAAATGATTAAACATGCCCTTATTTTCGACTATGAATATTATTCTGAAATCAAAAAATTTCTTACGGAAAAACAAACTATCGAAGATTTAGATAAACTCATTTGGAGATCTGTGCAAATAAAAGAACATTTTGTTAAAAACGATTTATATGATTCAACTACAAGGCAAGCACTAAATTTTGGTCATACATTCGGTCATGCGATTGAGACATATATAAATAATTCAAAACCAAAAAAAATTAAGCATGGTTTTGCAGTTGCATACGGAATGATTTGCGATATGAGTATTTCTGTGAACAGATATAATTTTCCGGAAAATTTATTTTTAGAGATAAAAAATTTATGTTTTAAATATTTTGGTGAATTAAAGTTGAAAAAAAATGACCTTGAAAAAATTTATCAATTCATGTTGCATGATAAAAAAAATAATTTTAACACCATAAAAACCGTTTTATTGAAACGAGTAGGCGAACCTGTAATAAACTGTAATTTAGACAAATACGAAATATTAAGGGTTTTAAAAATATTCCTGTAAGTGGGTTACGGAACAATAATATATATTTGGTACTTAATTTGCTTTAAAGTATTTTATAAAAAAATTACAATTTTATTTCTATTTTAGACGTTAATTTTTATATTTGTAAGAACATAAAAACAGGAATCTTGAAAAAAATAGTCGGATTTTTATTGATTTTTCTTCTGGAATATCATTCAGGGATTGGGCAAATAGCTCACTATTCTCAGTTTTATTCAACTCCGATGACAATAGCGCCTTCTTTTGCAGGATTTACAGAAGCGAGCAGATTGTCATTAAATTACAGAGATCAATGGCCTGCACTTAAACCGGCTGTTTTCAAAACCTATTCCGTAGGTTTTGATCATTATTTTGAAAGGGCTAAAAGCGGATTAGGGATTTTAGTTTTCCGTGACGTTGCCGGTGCCGGTAAATTAGGTTTAACCGAGGCCGGACTTCAATATTCATATAAAATTCAAGTCGGGCAAAAAAGAGGAAATATAAATAATGAATGGTTTTTACGTCCGGGTATTCAGTTCAAATATTCTCAAAGGTCTATTAATTTTGATAGTCTGATTTTCGGAGATCAATTACTTTCAGGTACAGAAAGCACCAGCGAAGCTCCTCCTTTTAAAGTCAAACCATACATAGACTTTACCGCATCGTTATTAGGTTATACAGATTTATATTGGGGCGGATTTTCAGTTGACCACTTATTGAAACCGAAGCAATCATTATATGGTTTAGAAGACAGAATGAGCATGAAATTTACTGTGTTCGGCGGTGCAAAAGTAATGCTGAAAGGGCAAAAAAACAGACGTGTTCGATACGACAGGGAAGGTGAAAATGTAACATTCGCATTTAATTACCAATATTGGAAACAATTTGACCAATTGGACATAGGAGCTTATTGGACACATGATCCGGTTATTTTAGGAGCGTGGTTTAGAGGAATTCCGGTTATTGATAAACAAAGTAAAACCTTCGATAACATAGATGCTATAATTATTTTAGTAGGCTTTAAGTTATCGCCCAATTTTAAAATCGGTTATAGTTATGATATGACCATAATCAGTAATTTATTCAGTCAAACAGGCGGAGCTCATGAAGTTTCATTAGTTTATGAATTTAACAAAAATTTAGGGAAGTTTTATAAACATACCATTATTCCTTGCCCGAGTTTTTAATTCTTTTCATTCCGGCTTTTCCTATTCGTTTGCCTGTATATTGACCTAAAAAGAAGGCTACTATAAAAATAGGGTAAGTATAAAGTTCAAACCCGATTTCAAATAAAAATCGAAAGCTTACAATTATCGGTATAGGGATATGTATTGCTAAAAACCATTTTAACGAAAAGAGTTTTTCACGTGCAGCCCACATTCCGAAAGGTAAATTTACTATAATTATCAATATTGCAACTAAAAGTAATTTCAAGATTCAATATATTAAAATACAA
>DYOF01000028.1 GCA_020720665.1 Acetofilamentum sp.
ACCGACAGAACTATAAGATTTATTGTAAGAAATTAAATTATTATCACCTTCGGTATAAATATTGTCGTTATTAGCACCATAAACAGAAAATCCGGTTACAGTAACATAATTTAAAGCACCGATATAAAATCCGTTTGCTAATCCGGCAGCATTAATAACAGGAGCTTCACCTGTGTGATTCTGAATTACTAATCTGCTTGTTGTTGAGGGATTTAAAGAAACATTTGGAGTAACAATTTCGGTGTAAGTACCGTTATAAACGTCAATATATTTTGTGCCTGAAAGTTGACCGGCATCAAAAGAAGTCGTTCCATACCAAGCATATAGACCATCAAGAGCAGATTGAATAGTTGTATGAAAATCAGTACCTCCGCCAACCGGTATTGTATTTCTTTTATTTACAGTTACGGTATATGTGTCGCTGCCTGCGGAATTAGTTGCTGTTAAAGTATTATTTGTATAATATCCGGCAGGGAAAGTAACAACTAAGGTTGTCGCATTTTGTGAATTTATTGTTCCGGTAACTCCTCCAATAGTAACAGAAGTTACATTTTCCAAGTGAGTGCCGGAAATAGTTAATTGCTTTCCTTTATCTGTAAAGAAATTGTCGGGAGAAACAGAAGTAATAGTCGGAGGCGAAACCAATGTTGTTGCATTTGCCGTGTATGCCGGCATTAAATAACAAACATCAAGATTATTATATTCATAAAAAGCAAAATGATAAGTTGTACCTTCGGTTAAACCGCTTAATGTCATACCGGAGGCAGTACCATTATAAATAACATAATTTCCTGTACCTATTTGTTGTCCGAGACCGAAAGTTGCATTAGCAGTATAATTGACACCAAAAGTAGGAGTAGCATCAACAGCAGAGCCTGCTTTTGCAATAACTAATAAATTATTTCCGTTACCTCTTGTCCAAGTAAGAGCCATTGACGTATATGAAGGAGTTGCACCAAAATTTGAAGCTTGTGTTGTCGGTGCGGTACAATTTACATCAGCATTCAAATTAAAATCATCAATAGCCATGTCTCCCGTATAGTCAACGGCAGACATTGAATAAAATCTGATTTGAACGTCAGAATATCCGTCAGCGGCAGAAATATCGGCAGTTGCTTGTCGCCATTGGTCTGCTTGGTTTCCTGAAATCGGAGTTGTAGTTGCTGCTCCGCCGTTCCAACTGACGGCAATACTATTATGCCAAGTACCTCCGTAAAATAAGTCAATTCTTAGAGACCCCATGTTTGTTCCAAGCATGTGATACCAAAACGAAATTGTGGCATTTGTATAATTAGTTAAATCAAAAGTCGGGCTTAGAAGGTTCACGTTTGTAGAAGCGGTTATACCGGAAGTTTCGGTGTATAAGTATTTTCCTGACCCGGAAGTATGGTCGCCATAAGTATCGGGACCTGTGCCGGCTGAAGCTGTAGCCCCTTGATTAACACTCCAATCTAATGAACTTTCGGTTTCATTGTTAGACCAACATTCTTGCAAAATAACTGAGCTGCCGATACCTGCCACGGCTATTGTAAAATCATCAAAATTTTGGGTATATGGAACAGAATTATCCCACACGGCATAAGTTTTTGATTTTGTATCATTATCGGAATTAGAATCTGTGCTTCCGTTCGGATTTGAAACAGTTGCAACAAAATTATGTGTTCCGTATGTGGTAGTAACGGCAGGGAAAGTAATATCGGCAGTAGCCCCTTGTGCTAAACTGCCTGTCCAATGATATGAAACGGGTGCTCCTCCGTCAATAGTATATGCAATGTCGGCACTTGTTAAAGTTGTTGTTCCGATATTTCCGAGCTGAACAGAGGGGATAATACTTCCGGTTTCACAGTATTCATCAGCCGGTGTATTTATGTATGAAACCGTAGCATCAAGTGTAGGCGGCTCATAACAATCAGACGACCATACACCTCTACCGTAAGTAGCGGCATATATTCGTGTATTAGCAGGTGTTGCATTGTAATAAATTTCTAAATCCGTAATGCTGACGAATGGTATTCCGTCATTGAATAGTTGCCAAGGGGCATTTCCGAGTTTAACAAAAATTCCGGCATCTGTTCCTACATATACTTCGTGTTTTGTTGTATTTTGTTCGTTAATAACAATAGCACCGCATGGCACAGCAGGTAAGCCGGCAGAAATATCTGTCCACGATGTTCCTCCGTTAGTTGTTTCATAAACATTATAGTTATTATACCCGCCAAAACAAACATATACGTGATTGTAGTCATTATCGTCAATATCAATATCTGTAACTGCATCGGCAGGTAAACCGGCAATTGCGGTGTAACCGCTTCCGCTGCCTCCCCCGAGAGGAGATTTCCACACACCATTAATACTGCCTGTCCATATCATAATATTAGTTCCGTCATTAAAAATTGCCAAAGTTTTAAGGAAATCAGGTGACGGTGCCAAAGATTGTGATTTATTAGTCCATGTTGTACCACTACCGGAATATTGTTTAACTCTGTCATCACCGATATAAACTTCTCCGCCGTTTGGGTCAGCTTCAACCGGACCTGCCCAATCGGCATTTCCGGAATTTCTTATAATTGAGAAAGAACTACCTTCGTTTTGGGATTTATAAACCCGCATTTGAGCATAAGTTCCGTACATTATCATATTATCCGTAGGGTTTATGGCACAACACATACCGTCGCCTCCTATAACTTGGTCAAAATCGTTTGTTGATACTTTACATAATTTTGTTCCGTTATCTTGAAAGCCGGAAATAATTTCATCGGTTTTTGTTTGTGCGATACCAATGTCGTATAGTTGTCCGGTAACAAGTCCGTCAGTTTTGGAGAACCAAGTACTGTTTTTTCCGGAAGTAACATTATCACAATAATAAATGCCGCCGTCATTAACATCAAACAATCGGTTATCCGACGCTCTGAAATATGCGTTATGATGATCTGCATGAACCACATCCGCCGTGCTTACGGCATCATCCCATTGATTACAAAGCACAAAAGTACTACCGCCGTTTGTAGAAACATACGCATTTACACCACCAACGTAAACAACATTAGCATTAGTGGTTGATACTGCTAATGTGGCATCATACCATCCTTGTCCGCCGGCAGTTTCAGCGTTAGTTTCGTTCCAACCGTATAAATTATTATTTGTTGTTCCGGAATATACCTGAGTAAAACTTACGCCTCCGTCGGTAGATCTGTACAAACCATAAAAAGCCATATTGTGATTACCATCAGCTGTAGTAATATAAACATAGTTAGTGTTTGCCTGAGTAACGGCAACATCACATCTGTATTCGTTTGCGCTTGCTGTCCAAGTATTTGTCCAAGTATTCCCGCCATCGGTAGTTCGATACACTTTTGGTGTCCAACCGTTAGTTGTGGCTATTAAGGTGCCGTTTCCTGTACCGGTACTGCCGGGAATTAATTCCATGTCAATAAATCTGCCTCCGCGAACAAAAGTCCAATTATTACCTGCATCGGTAGATTTGTAAACACCGATAGATGTGGCAGCCCACATAATATTTTTATTATCCGGGTTTATAATTAATCTGCCGATTTGTACTCCGGATTCGTCGTTAAAAGTTAATCCGGTTTGTGTCCATGTTAAACCGCCGTCAGTAGTTTTAAGGACTCCTATAGAAGGGTCATCACCGGCATCTCTGTCGCCTGTTGCAATAAAAATAGTTTTATTTGTAGTCGAATTATAATCCGGCGGAAGAGCAATATCGCTGACCCCTACAACAGGATTATTGTCGGTTAAACAAGACCATGTAGTTCCATTATTAAAAGTTTCCCACAAACCTCCGGCAGGTGCACCGGCTAAATAGTGATTGTTGTCATTAGGATCGAAAAAAGCACAGTTCAATCTACCGGTTCCGCTTTCTTGTATGGAGCCACCGTCAATCGGGTCAAGAATAGCATCACCTCTGCTTGTCCAAGTTCCTCCGACAGATTTAATATTTTTAGCAGATTTATAATCTTGCCAAATGTTCCATTCATGTTTATCGGGAAATTTACCTGTTACTCTGTCAACTCTTGGTTCCCAATACCATTCCCATCGTTTAAACTGTTTCCAGCCACCGGCTTTAACTTTTTCGCCTTTGGAATTCACATACCAACCGCCTTCAACATTGAACGGAGCCCAATAGTCGTTAAATGCTTTTTGATAATCAAAAAAAGTGTATTCACTTTCTGATTTTCCCTGAGGAAGGTTTTGTCTCCACGATTGTGCTGAGATTGAACCTCTGAATCCTATAAAAAGAATTGATAATACAATAATAGTAAAGATTTTGTTCTTCATAATTTTAATTAATTCATATTTTGTAAGAAAAATATAGCAATATTTGTACAGCTTTGTACGAAATAAAGTCTAAATTTGTTTCATTTAATTATAGTAATAACCAAATCGTTAATGGTTATCAGTTTCGTGAAGTGTTTTTTGGTCGGACACAAATGTACTGTTTTATTTTGAATTACAACATTTTTAAATTGATATTCAGAAAAAAAAATTACAGAAAAAGTAATATTTTACATAATTCCGGAATGTTTTCTATATATTTACATTTAAGAATTAAATTTTTATAAAACATTTATAAAATGGAAACAGTTTTTGAGTTAAAAAATTTATCGGTTTTCAGAAAGCAAAATAAAGTACTTTCGGGTATCAATTTATCAGCTAAAAAGGGTGAGTTCATATTTTTAACGGGAAGAGTAGGAAGCGGAAAATCAAGTTTATTAAAAATATTATATGCTGATGAAGAAGTAAAAACCGGAGAAGTTTCTGTTATCGGCTATAATTTAAAGAAAATAACAAACAAACAAGTTCCGCTGTTAAGAAGAAAATTAGGAATTGTTTTTCAGGATTATAAATTATTGACCGACAGAAATGTATATGATAATTTGAAATTTGTGTTAGAAGCCTCAGGTGAAAAATCAAGAACACTAATAAAAAGTAAGATTCAAGAAACCCTTTCGTTTGTCGGTTTAAAAGGTAAGGAATTGCGAATGCCGTTTGAATTATCCGGAGGAGAACAACAAAGTGTAGGAATTGCCCGTGCATTGATTAACAAACCGGTTTTAATTTTAGCCGATGAACCTACCGGTAATTTAGACGAAAAAAGTTCGGAAAATATTATGGAACTCTTACGAAATGCATCGCAAAACGGAACAACTGTTGTAATGGCGACGCATGATTTGACTTTAATTAAAAAATATCCGTCGAAAGTTTTTAACGTAGAAAAAAATATTTTTGAATCACCTGATAATCAGTGATATAATTTACACGAAAAAAATTTTTTTAAAAAAAAATCAGGATAGTTTTATTTGTAAGAAGAAATATTTTATATTTGCAGTTCTGAACAGAGTTTAATTATTTGATAACTAAAATATACTGTAAAATGACAAAAGCTGACATCGTTAATGAAATATCAAAACAAACCGGAATAGAAAAAGTAACTGTTAAAAAAACAGTTGAAGCATTTATGGAAAGCATAAAAGGTTCTTTGCAAAAAAATGATAATGTTTATTTAAGAGGTTTTGGTAGTTTTATTGTGAAAAAAAGAGCTGAAAAAACAGCCAGAAACATTTCTAAAAATACAACTATTATTATTCCCGAACATTTTATTCCGGCATTTAAACCTGCAAAAATATTTGCGAATGCGGTTAAGAAAAAGGTAAAAAAATAAATACCAGTTTATAATTTAATAAATACAAGAAGTTATGCCCAGCGGAAAGAAGAGAAAAAGAGCTAAGATGTCAACTCATAAACGTAAAAAACGTTTAAGAAAAAACAGACATAAGAAAAAATAATTTTTTTGTCTGTAGAAGATATAACGAAAAGAGCCGGAAAAGGCTCTTTTTGGTTTATAATATAATATAGGAGGACGGAAGGTGACTAATGAACTGATTATCAGTGTTTCTCAGAGAGACATTTCAATTGCATACACAGAAGACAAAAAATTACTTGAGCTGCATAAAGAAAAAAGTTCAAACAAATTTACCGTAGGTGATATATATTTAGCTAAGGTAAAGAAAGTTATGAACGGATTGAATGCTGCTTTTGTTGATGTAGGATACAACAAAGATGCATTTCTTCATTATTTTGATTTGGGACCTCAATTTGCATCCCAACAAAAATTTTTAGAACCGCTGATTAACTCAGCAGGTGCAATTCAAAAACTCCAAGATTTTAAACTTCTGAAAGACATTAACAAATTCGGTAAAATCTCGGAAGTTATAAGCGGAGGTCAAACCTTATTGGTTCAAATAGCCAAGGAGCCTATTTCTACAAAGGGTCCGCGTTTAAGTTCCGAAATTTCAATTGCCGGAAGAAATTTAGTATTAATTCCCTTCTCAAATACGGTTTCTGTATCAAAAAAAATACTTGACGATGAAGAACGTAAGCGTTTGAAACGCTTAATACAAAGTATAAAACCCGAAAATTTCGGTGTAATTGTGCGTACAGTTGCAAAAACCAGACGAGTTGCCTTATTGGATGAAGAACTCCGAAACTTAGTAAAAAAATGGGAAGAAACCATTTCAAAATTGCATGAATTAACTCCGCCCTCTGTGGCTATGGGCGAATTAAATAAACCTGCTGCTTTATTAAGAGATATTTTAAATCAGTCATTCAGCAGCATTTTTGTTGATAACGAATCCGTTTATACCCAAATTAAATCCTACATTTCAGAAATTGCACCCGATAAAGAAAAAATAGTCAAATTATACGATAAACGCGAACCTATTTTTGACCATTTAGGCATCAGCAAACAAATTAAAGCTGCATTCGGAAAAACAGTAACCATTCAGAGCGGTGCATATTTAATTATTGAAGATACCGAAGCCTTAACCGTTATTGATGTTAATAGCGGTAATCGTTCAAAAAAAGCTGATGACCAAGAAACCAATGCTGTTGAAGTTAATATTTTAGCTGCCGAAGAAATAGCCAGACAACTTCGGTTGCGTGATATCGGAGGAATTATTGTTGTCGATTTTATTGATATGCATTCAATTGATAATAAAAATAAACTTTATCAGTATATGAAAGATGCTATGAAAGACGACAGAACCAAACACAGTATCCTGCCTTTAAGCAAATTCGGTTTGATGCAAATTACCAGACAACGCGTGCGTCCGGCTACCGATATTGAAATAAAAGAAACCTGCCCGACATGTGACGGAACCGGCGAAATTTCTCCGAGCATTTTATTCATTGATGAAATTGAAAACCATTTAAAATACATGACAGATAAATATACGGGAAAAATTGAACTGCATTTACACCCTTATATTGCCGGATATTTAAAAAACGGAATTTGGTCGAAACAAAATAAATGGATGTTCCGATATAAACGTTTAATTAAAATTATTCCGGTTATTACATACAACTTTCTTGAATATAAATTTTATAATAAAAAAGGTGATGAATTGAAACCATAAAAAAAGCCGAATGAATTTCGGCTTTTTTTATTTTACGGGAGTTCTAAAAATTGCTTTTTCTTCGTTGGACTTCAATTTTTAAAATCCTCATTTACAACAGTAAACTCCGGTTTTAAAAACCTTGTCCGCCTCGAAAAATCTAATTTTTAGAAGCCCCTTTTATAAATTTAGAAAGTATTTCGTTTTCGGCAGTGCGAATTTTTAGAAAATAAATTCCCTTGCTAAATTGCCCGGTATGAATTGTTATTTTATTTGAATTTATTGGTATCACATTGAAAATCAATTGCCCTGTATTATTATAGATAGTAATTTCTTTAATTTCTTTTCCTTTAATTTCTTCAATATTCAAATTTTCAGATGAAACAGGGTTGGGGTATATAATAAAATTTTGATAAGATATTGTATTTGTTTCGGCAATAACATCTTCTATTATAAAATCGGTAATTTTAGGCATATGGTCGGAGGCAATATAGGAATCTGAAATAAGTAAATTGTTATCAGACAATTGTTCGGATGACATTTTTCGGGTATTTACAATAAATGTTTTTGAAACACTTGTCCCTCTGTCTGAATATATTGTGTAATCTAAACGACCTGCCCAATAATCGGATGATTCGTCAAGCCAAGTATAAGCCGTTCGTTCATTGGTTTGATATGCAAGGGCATCTGTAAAATCAGTTTGGTTCCAATCGGGTGATATATCCGAACCGTATGCCGAATTATTAACAATATCTCCCGTTAATAAAGTTTTTAGTATTTGATTGCTTCCTACCAAATTCAAATCTCCGCTGATAACTATCGGTGTTCCGTAGGGGAGTGTAAGTGCTCCGCCGGGTGTTTTAACATCTCTTATGAAATTAATTATTGCATCGGCTTGTTCTTGTCGTATTGCATCATTTGCAGCACCTCCCGAAGCTTTCAGGTGGGCATTTATAATAAGAATATCACGCAAAAAAGTTTCCGGAAGCTCAATTAAATTAGCCGTTATTCTGTTAATATATGTCGGGTCGATTGTAAAATATTGTGTGATAGGAAATTTTGAGCATGTAATATTTCCATCGTCAGATTTAACAGCATACCATCCGTTTCCTGAAATCTGTATCCATGAATTCAGACGATTTTTAGCCTCATATTGCGTAGTGTTCCAACACTCGTTAAATGTAATGATGTCGGGGTTTACAGATTTGATAATTCGTTCAAAGCTTTCAACTCTGCCGGCATCAATTAAGCCGTCGGCAAGGGTATTAAAAGTCATTAAACGAAGGTCAGTCGGATTGTTTTTTTCAAAATCGATAATCGGGTAGCTTTCAACCGGAGTTTCATCAAATGTGTAGGTAAATGTACTACCGTAGTTTGGAATATAATCGCCGCCGGAATCGTTTTCTTTAAAGCAAATTTTAATTGAAGGATTTGAAAATAATAGATTTATACCGTCAGGTTCGGCACTTCGGCTGATTGCCAATTCAAATGTATCTGAAGAAACCGTAGGCAATGCATAAAATCCGATATCCGAATGAATCAAATAATCAGTTCCTCCGGAATGGGTATAAATAAAATCCTGACTGTCAAATTTAACGGCTAAATCAGCACCGATACCGTTAACGGAATATCCCGTTGCCGGATTATTGTCGGCATCAATCTCCAAATATATATTATTATTATCGTCTAATTCAATGTCTTGCGATAAAGTAAATTGAATAAACAGATAATTGCTGTCGTTTGAAACTTTAAACGATAAAAAATCAATATTTGCTCCGTCGTTTTGATTATCGGTATATTCCGAAGCATTATCCCAATCTTCAAATTTGCCGTCAATTCCTATAGGAAGAGCTTGAGAATAAATATAATTGTTGAAAGCAATTGTTAAAATTAGAATAGATATTAAGACAACAAGCCTTTTTATTTGCATTTTAAATAATTCTTTATTGATTGATACTTTTAAATATGATTTCGGCTGTACGTTTCGATGCGCCTTTTTCGCCGAGAATTTTTTTCATTTCTTTAAAATTTTGCAGCATCGTGTTTCTATATACGTCATTATTTAGGATTAGTTCCAGTTCAGTGCTGATATTTTCAACAGTCATATCAAATTGAATAAATTCTTTTATAATTTGTTTTTGCATTACCAGATTTACTAATGAAATGTAATCAACTTTAATTAAGCGTTTTGCGATATGGTATGATAAATTGTCGCCTTTATAACAAACTAATTCCGGAATATTCAGTAATGCGGTTTCCAAAGTTGCTGTTCCGGAAGTAACAAGGGCGGCTTCTGAATGCCTTAACAGTTCATAATTAGCATTGTAAAGGATTTTAATTTCCTTATTCTCAGAATATTTTTCAAAAAGTTTTTTATCTAAGGAAGGCGCAGCAGCTACAACAAATTGATAATCAGGAAACCGTTTGCTTACTTTTGTCATTATCGGAAAATTATGTTTAATTTCCTGTGTTCTGCTTCCCGGAAGCAAAGCAATAATTTTTTTATCGGAAAGTTTATGTTTTTCTCTAAACAGCTCAAAATTTATGTCAATATCAGGAATTGCATCCAATATCGGATTTCCTACGTATTCAACGGCATAGTCAAAGCGTTTGTAAAATTCCTTTTCAAACGGAAAGATAATAAACAATTTATCAATGAATGCTTTTATTTTTTTTACTCTGGATTGCTTCCAAGCCCAAATTTTAGGAGAAATATAATAATGCACTTTAAAGCCTTCAATATGTGCATATTCGGCAATTCTTAAATTAAATCCGGGGTAATCAACCAAAATCAAAACATCCGGTTTATAATTACGGACATCCGTTTTAATTAATTTAATTGTTTTGAAAATTCTTCTTAAATGCAGAAAAACGTCCAAAAATCCCATATAAGCGGTTTCCTTATAATGTTTAACTTGTGTTCCTCCTTGTTTTTGCATTAAATCTCCGCCGAGATACCTGAAATCGGAATTATTGTCAATAATTTTAATTTCTTTCATTAAATTTGAAGCATGAAGGTCGCCCGACGCTTCACCTGCAATTATATAGTATTTCAAAATATTTGATTTTTTAATTAAAAAATTTTCCCCATGCAATCATTAATCCGGCAATGACAAGGATAATTATCACACCTCTGACCGATTTCATCATTTTTTTATTCAAAAAGAAATAAAAAACAGGCAATAAACCTATTGCTCCTCCTGTTAAGGACAACAAAACCCTTGTTCGAGCAATCGGACTGTCAAAAAAATGAATGTAATGATCCCATACATTTAACCCGTCTTCTTTAATATTCGCTTGAATAATAATCGATGTAATTATAAAAACAACCACAAGCCCGCTTAGGATTCCGATATATAATGCATTCCGTTTTGAATGTTCATAAGTGTTCATAATTCTTAATTTATTTATAAAATTCGTGCTAAATTACTAAAATATTGTATTTTTGAATGCTATATGGAAAAAGATAATTTTATATTCGGTACGAGAGCAGTAATTGAAGCAATCCAATCAGATAAACAAATTGAAAAAATTTTAATAAGCAGAAGTGAAGACAATGATTTACAAAAAGAATTGTTAGACTTGGTACGACAACATAAAATATTTCATCAATTTGTTCCGGTTCAAAAGATTAATAGAATAACCCGAAAGAATCATCAGGGAGTTCTGGCTTTTATATCACCTGTGCATTTTTTTGAAATTGACGAGATTGTTACTCGAATTTATGAAGAAGGCAAAATTCCGTTTATTGTTGTATTAGACGGTGTTACAGATGTCAGAAATTTTGGTGCGGTGGTCAGAACAGCCGAATGTTCAGGCGTACATGCCGTATTAATTCCGGAAAAAGCTTCGGCACAAATCGGCGCCGATGCTGTTAAAACATCAGCCGGTGCATTATTAAAAGTTCCGATTTGTCGTACGCTGAGTTTACGTAAAACCCTTGAAGATTTAAAATTAAGCGGAATACGAATAATTTCAGCAAGTGAAAAAGCTGAAACCTTATACTATAAAACCGATTTTACCGTTCCTACGGCAATTGTTCTGGGTGCGGAAGATGTCGGAATATCAAAACCAATAATTTCTGTATCAGATGAATACGTAAAGATTCCAATGCTTGGTGAAATTAATTCACTGAATGTTTCGGTTGCGGCATCTATTTTGATGTATGAAACTGTAAGACAAAGAATATAAATTAACAAATAACATAAAATTATGAGTAAAAAATTATTTTCAACAGCAATTGTTCTTCTTTTTGTTTTCTCCATTTTATCATGCGGCGAAAAGAAACTCGTTTTAAAAGATATACCCGAAAGTAAGTTAGAACGCACCTATATTGTTCACATGAATGAACGCTTAGAGATTAAACTCGCTTCAAATCCGTCAACCGGATTTTCGTGGTACATCGGAAGCAAAATTAAACCTGCAATACTTAAAGAAACCGGAAGAACGTTTCTAAAAGATGAACGAGATGAAGATTTGGTAGGAGCCGGCGGATATGACTTATTTTTTTTCGAGCCTAAAAAAGAAGGTGTTTTATTTTTATCATTTATTTATAAAAGAGAAGACGGTAGTGCTGAAAAAGAAAAGTTTTTTAAAATTATAGTAGAAAAATAACAAGGAAATTACAAGGAAAAATAATTAATTAAAAATCAACGTATTATGGAAAAACTTAAAATTATTATCCCGGTCTTATTATTGGCTTTCAGCAGTTGTATTGACAGAAGCCCCCGATATGAAGACGTAAATGCTTGTTTTGTTGTTTCAGAAACAGAACATTTTGTTAATGAAGCCGTCAGTTTTGTTGATTGCTCACAATATGCCGAAGAATATGAATGGAATTTCGGTGACGGAACAAGTTCAAATCAAAGAAACCCCGTTCATACATTTACCGAACCCGGAACCTATCAAGTCAGATTAACGGCATACGGCTATGATTCTATGGAATCTTTTACGGATGCAGTAACTGTATTAGATATTATTCCGACAACCGATTTAGATATTTTAGTTATGTATGTCGGAACCGAAGACCCTGTTTCAACATGTGATGTTCAATTATATGATGATTTTGATAATTGGGTTAATTTAGTTAATCCGGTCAGTGAAATCAAAACAACAGGTACTGAAGGAATCGTTGTTTTTTATGATGTTGACCCGAAAACTTATTTTATTGATGTCTATAAATTTGTTTCAGATACAAGTTATTATATGAATTATGACGGAGAAACATTGCCTTTAACCGAGGGTGTTGTTAATTATTATAATGTGTATGTCGAATACACTATTGATACCGGAAAAAGTTCGGAAAGAAAACGCTTTTATGTTAAAGAGGCAGAAGTTTCTACCAAAGAAGAACATGACAAAATTGTTGCAAACTTCTTATCAAAACAGTGACATAATTACATGTTTTTTGTAACGGTTTAATTTTTGTAAAAAAGACATCAATAGATTTTGGTGTCTTTTTTATATCAGTATCTTATTTATAACTTATTCAAAAAATTAATACTTAATACCTAAAATCAAATTAATGAAACTAAATCGTTCTGCATTTGCAATAATAAGTTTGCTTTTCATAAGCCTGAATATTCATGCACAAGTAAAAGAGCCTATAATATGGAAAAATAGTGTAAGCATTGAAAAAGACGGTACCGTTAAATTAATATCAAAAGCCCTGATTGATAAAACATGGCATTTATACGGACAATATTCCGAACCGGCAGGTGGTATTCCTGCTGAATTTAGTTTTAACGAAAGCAGTTCATACAAAAAATCAGGTACTGTAACAGAATGGCCTAAACCGCATAAAGAATATGACGAAATAATGGAAGCAAATATTCAATTTTTTGAAAACGAAGCTGTTTTCACTCAACGAATAAATGTATTATCTGAAAACGATTTTGTTGTAAACGCAAGTTTTACCGGGCAAGCTTGTACTTCCGAAGGTATGTGTATTCCATTGGTCTCAGAATTTGAATTTGCGGTTCCCGGACTTCAAACAATTCGAAAGCAAGCAGAGAAAAACAAAACCGATGAAGTGTTATCGGAGAAAAATGAAACAGATTCAATTGTTCATAAAGAAATTGATACTCTTAAAAAGGATACTGTTACGGTTTCCGGTGATAAAAATTTGACAGAAACGAATTCGGGCAACAAAAAAACTAATGATAATTGGTTAATTGTTTTTTTAATAGCGTTTGTTGCCGGCTTATTAACTTTAATAACACCCTGTGTTTTTCCTATGATTCCGATGACGGTCAGTTTTTTTATGAAAGGAAATAAAAGTAAATCAGCAGGATTAAAACAAGCTTACTTTTTTGGGTTTTCCATTATACTGATTTTTGCGGTTTTGGGTTTAATTTTAACTTTATTATTCGGCAATCAAGCTATGTATATAATTAGTACACACTGGATTCCGAATATGATTTTCTTTGTAATTTTCATGGTTTTTGCCTTATCGTTTTTTGGTTTATTCGAAATAATTATACCGAACAAATTAATTGATAAATCAGACAAGCAAGCCGATAAAGGCGGATTATCAGGGGTGTTTTTTATTGCTCTGACAACAGTTTTGGTGTCATTTTCGTGTACCGGTCCGATTTTGGGGGGTGCCTTAATGGAATTAAGTTCCGGTTCGGAAAACAGTTTAGTTTTCTTTATTTCAATGCTGGGCTTTGCTCTTGGTTTTGCATTACCGTTTACTTTGTTAGCAATATTTCCTTCGGTTTTATCTAAATTAAAATCAGGCAGTTGGTTAAATTCTGTTAAAATTGTATTCGGATTTTTAGAAATTGCTCTCGGATTAAAATTTTTATCAATGGCAGATTTAGGTGCAAATTGGCGAATTTTAGACCGTGAAACCTTCTTGGCACTTTGGATTGTAACTTTTGCCCTGCTCGGTTTCTACTTACTTGGTAAACTTAAATTTAAAGGTGACAGTGATGTGCAACATATCAGTGTTTATCGATTATTTATGGCAATTATTACGTTTTCGTTTGTCGTATATATGATACCGGGTTTATGGGGTGCGCCCTTAAAAACACTTTCCGGATATTTGCCGCCACAAACGACACAAGATTTTGATATTGAAAGACTTATAGTTGAAAATAAACCGTCTGTAAGTGCCCTTGAAACGCATAATGAAGATACGGGAATCGTAAAATATTCAGATATTTTGCATTTACCCACCGGATTTAAAGGTTTCTTTGATTTAGAACAGGCAAAAGCATATGCCGAAAAAGTAAACAAACCGATTTTTGTAGATTTTACAGGAAAAACCTGTGCCAATTGTCGAGAAATGGAAAATAATGTTTGGAACGCCCCCGAAGTTAAAAAACTTTTAAATGATGAGTTTGTTATGCTTGCGCTATATGCTGATGCAAATTTTATTGACTTGGATAAAGAAGATTGGGTAACAACTGAAGACGGTAAAGTGCTTAAGAAATTAGGACAGAAAAATTTGAATTATCAGATTACCAAATTTAATATGAATGCTCAGCCGTATTATGTGATTATGGACAGTAATGAAAAAGTTTTAACAAAAGAAAATAAAGCCTACGATAAAGATGTTAAAAATTTCATTGCATTTTTAAACGAAGGCATTGCAAATTTTAAAAATAACTAAAACGGTTTTTTTGAATCGCATTAAATAAAGAAAAGGAAAAGATACTATTCGAATAATGGTATCTTTTCTGTTTTTTCGTTTAAGTTAACATAACTTAAGCTATCAATCTTTAATGCATCGCACGGATGCACCTGTTTTGAGAACATGAGTCCGCTTTTTTTTGTTAAAAGTATTGTTTTTTATCAAAATATCCAAAGAATATTTTTGGGTTTGCAGCATTTTCAAATGCAAGAAATGAACTGCCGTCAGATTTTTTAAGAAAGCCGGGATATTGAGCTTTTTTGCATAAGTTACTGACCAACAAATGTTTTTCTTGGGTGTGAGTAGGGTATATCTATTGCTTAATTTTGGGTTGTTTAATTTCTGTTCGTAAATTTAACTGAAAAAAGGCTTAATTTTTTCTTGAAAGTTTTGCGGCGGTTCAGTCGGTTTTCCGGTTTTCATATCAACAAATACGAGGGTTGTGTCGCCTTTATTAATAAGTTCATTATCAGAATTATAAACTTCATATTCAAAATCCATTCTTATTTTAGGTAAATTTTTAACCGAAACCTTAATGGTTAATTCGTCATCATAATATGCCGGACGGATGTATTTAACATTTAAAGTTAAAACCGGCATCATAATACCGTTTTTTTCCATTTCTTTATAGGTCCAGCCAATTTTTCTTATCATGTCGGTTCTTGCAACTTCATAATAGAGCGGATAATTCCCGTAATATACATATCCCATTTGGTCGGTTTCGCCGTATCGTACTCTGATTTTTGTTTCAGATGTGAGCATTTCAGTTTAATTTGGTTTAATATAATTTCAAAACAAAAAATAAGAGTAATTCTTTTATCTTTGCACAAAATTAATAAAATTAAAAGAATGTCGGAAAAAAGACTAAATATATTAATCACGAATGATGACGGAATAACGGCAAGAGGTTTAAGAATTTTAATTGAAACGGCTAAACAATACGGAGACGTTTTAGTTGTAGCCCCTGATTCACACCAATCTGCAAAATCACATTCAATTACACAAGCAGCCCCTATACGATTTGATAAAGTAATTGAAACCGAACACTATACCGAGTATTCGTGCTCAGGAACACCGGTTGATTGCGTAAAATTGGCAATACATGAAATTTCAGAAAGAAAAATAGATTTAATTTTGTCAGGAATTAATCACGGTTCTAATACGTCTGTAAGTGTTTTGTATTCAGGAACTATGGCAGCTGCAATTGAAGGCGGCTTACACAATATAAAATCAATCGGGTTTTCAGTTGATAATCATTCCTCGGAAGCCGATTTTTCAGATACTGTTCCTTGGATGGAAAAAATAATTGAAGAACTTATTGAAAAGGAATTTCCGGTAGGCGTTTGTTTAAATGTTAATTTTCCGGATGTAAGCAAAGTGAAAATAAAAGGAATAAAAACGCTGCGCGGTGCTTCGGGTGTATGGGGAGAGCAATTTATTAAAGCAAATGATCCGCATAAACGAAATTTTGTATGGATTACCGGTGCTTTAACCAATAACGATGAAGGAAACCCGGATACAGATTTGTATCAAATTGAAAAAGGATTTGCAACCGTTGTTCCGATTAAAGTTGATTTTAATTACTATGATTTCATTAAAGAATTATCAACTTGGAAGTTTAATGATTTTAAAATTTAATGCCAATTCGAAAAAAGAAGATAATTGTTTCCGTAACCAATGATTTAGTTTCGGATAATCGGGTTCATAAAACCGTTTTGTCCTTAATTTCATTCGGCTATGATGTGTTTTTAATAGGGAGAAAATTAAAAAAAAGTTTGCCTGTTGAACGTGAATACAAAACAAAACGATTCAGATTACTGTTTAAAAAATCGGTTTTTTTTTATGCCGAATATAATTTTCGATTGTTTTTTTTTCTTCTGTTTTCAAAAGCAGATATTTTTTTAGCCAATGATTTGGATACCTTGCCGGCAAATTATTTAGCCGCACGCCTTAAACGTAAAAAAATAGTTTACGACAGTCACGAATATTTTACTGAGGTACCTGAATTGCTTAATCGTCCGAGAGTTAAACGAATATGGGAACAGATTGAAAAACGAATACTTCCGAAAATTAAATATTCTTACACTGTATGTACCTCAATAGCTGATATTTATAATAGAAAATACGATATAAATATGCAAGTTGTCAGAAATATTCCGATTTGTACCAATAATCAGGATTACTCATCACCAACTTTACTGACTGAAATAAAGGATAATAAAATAATTTTGTATCAAGGAGCAGTTAATGTCGGAAGAGGACTCGAACAATTAATTGATGCCATGCAATTTGTAAAAAATGCAGTATTATTAATTATCGGTGACGGTGATATTAAAAATGAATTGGAATTACGTGTAGTTAAAAATAAACAAGAAGAACAAATTATTTTTACCGGAAAAATATCTTTCAATGAACTTTTTGCCTATACAAAGCAGGCACATATCGGCATTTCAATTGAAGAACCTATCGGATTAAATTATTATTATTCATTACCTAATAAATTATTTGATTACATTCGTGCAGAACTACCGGTTTTGGTAAGTCGTTTGCCGGAAACGGAACGAATTGTAAATCAGTACAGAGTGGGTATGTTTATTGAAAATCATAATCCGAAGCATATTGCCTATAAAATAAATACGATGCTTAATTCTGCCGAAGATTATAAAACTTGGAAAAATAACCTTAAAAAAGCGGCATCTGAATTTTGTTGGGAAAATGAAGAAAATATATTAAAAAGTTTGTTCAGCTGATTATGGTTTCAAGAATTAAACGATATATTAATAAATCCGATTTTATTAAAAACTTGCTTACTCTTGTGTCCGGAACGGCTGTTGCACAAGCCTTACCGATTTTGGCTTCGCCGATATTATCCAGATTATACACACCGCAAGAATTCGGAACTTTAGCCGTTTTTGTTTCAATTGTTATGATTTTCGGAACAATTGCAAACGGACGCTATGAAATGGCGGTTATGCTGCCCGAAAAAGATTCTGATGCATTAAATTTGCTCGCACTCGGAGTGATTGTTTCTTCAATTTTAAGCATTTTATTATTGATTTTTATCTTATTTTTTCACGATACAATTATTATTTGGCTGAAAAATGCAGATTTAAAAAATTGGATTTACTTATTACCGCCGGTTATTTTTCTTCTGGGTTTGTTTAATATGCTGAATTACTACAACATCAGAATAAAAGAATATAAAAGTATTGCTGTATCAAAAATTTTTAAATCTTCGGGAACTGTTGTTATTCAATTAATTATGGGTATATTTAAAACCGGTTATATCGGACTTTTAATAGGGTTTTCATTTGCTAATTTTTTTGGAAATATAAAACTCTTGAAAAACAGTTTAAAAGATAAATCATTATTAAATGAAGTTAAACTCAAGCAAATAAAATTTTTAGCAAAACGATATTTACGTTTCCCGAAATTAAATATGCCGGCAACATTAGCTAATAAATTATCAACCGAACTGACAAATATTTTGGTTTCAACAGTTTTTAATGTCGTAACCTTAGGTTTGTTTTCCTTTGCCCAAAAAATGTTGAGTGTTCCGAGTTCATTTATCGGTACATCTGTGGGCGATGTGTTTATGCAGGAAGCTGCCTATGAAAAACATAAAACCGGAAAAGCCGAAAAAATATATCGAGCGGTATTGAGAAAATTAACTTTAATCGGTTTAATATTTTTCGGGATTTTATTTTTTGTTGCAGAAGATGTTTTTGCCTTTGTATTTGGTGAAGAATGGAGATTAGCCGGTTATTATGCTAAAATTATGATGCCCTTATTGTTGGTACGTTTTATCGTTTCACCTGTTTCGGTCAGTTTAAGCGTTTTTGAAAAACAGCACATTACACTGTTTTGGCACTTAGGTTTATTTATTTTATCCATGTTAATTATTGCATCGGCGTTTATTATTAAATTAAACTTTACACAATTTTTATATATTTATGTGGGTGTTTTAACGGTTTATTATTTAATTCTGTTAATAATTTTACAAAAGGTAGTAAAAGGTGAAAAATAATTAATAAATATGCAGGAACTTATTCATATTCAAATACCTGATAACAATATCCCCGAAAGAAGATATATTTTAGATGTGTTTTTTTCGGAGTTTTACGGTATTGATTATGAAATTGAAGAAACCGGCGGTAAAGACATTGTTTTGAAGTTTAATGAAAAACGTATCATTATTAAAGATGCATTTTTCGGGAAGTTTCCGGAGCCTTTATCATATTTAAAAAAAGAAAATATTCCGGAACATATTGTTTTTGCCGAAAGTAAGTTTTCATATGAAAAAAATATTCCCGTAATTTTCGGTGAACCTGAAATTACTGTTGATGAGAATGTCATTTATTGCGGTATTGATATTTTTGCTTCGGCATTTTTTATGCTCACACGTTGGGAAGAATTTCTGATTGACGAAAAAGATAATCACGGCAGAACTCCCGATGAAAAACAATTTTCGGTAATAAATAATATTCATGAACGAGCTGTTGTAAACGAATATACAGAACTTTTACGAAATATGTCGGCATACATAGGCTTAAACCTTATAAATAACAAAACTTATTTGCCTAAAATAACTCACGATATAGATTATTTTTCTCGATTAAATTCATTAAGTAAAACTTTAAAAGCCCTATTCGGCGATATTCTTATAAGAAAACAAATAAAAAGAGCTTTTTCAACCATAAAAAGCTATATTAACATCAAAAAGGGTAGGGAAGATGACCCTTATGAAACCTTCGATTTTTTAATGGATTTATCCGAATCAATCGGCGAAACATCAACATTTTATTTTATTCCGGCAGAAAAAGGCGAAGCAGATTTTAAATATAGTATTTCAGATAAAAAAGTATTAAGCACAATTCTCGGAATAAAAAACAGAGGTCATAGCATAGGAGTACACGGAGCCTATCGTTCATACAAAAATGTTAAGATGTTTAATGAAGAGCTAAATCGTTTTCCTACAGATTTTAAAATTGAAGAAGTCAGGCAGCATTTTTTACGATTTGAAAACCCGACAACATGGCAAATTGCAGAAGATTTGAGACTTAAAACCGATTCAACGCTGAGTTTTATAAATCATGTCGGTTTCCGTACCGGAACCTGTTATACCTATTCGGTTTTTAATATTCTTACCCGAAAAAAATTGCAACTCAAAGAATATAGTTTAATTGTTATGGAACAGGCACTTAGGCGAACAGTGTCTGATGAAAATGAATTTTTTAAAAAGATTATAGAACTATCAGATACAGTTAAAAAATATAAAGGTACTTTTGTGCTCCTTTGGCATAACAGTAATTTTAATGTAAAAGAATGGGAAAATTATATCGGTGTTTATAAGAAAATAATCCGAACTTTAAAAAAGATAAATTAAATATGAACAAAGTCCTCGAAAATAAGTCAATTTTAGTAACTGGCGGAGCCGGTTTTATCGGTTCAAACTTGATTGAATTTTTATTAGAACACAATAACAATGTGGTTTGTATGGATAATTTTTCAACAGGGAAAAGAGAAAATATCAGCGAATTTATCGGAAACAGAAATTTTAAATTGTTTGAAGGCGATATTCGAAATTATACGGATTGTCAAAAAGCTGCAGAAGGCGTTGATTATGTATTTCATCAAGCTGCATTAGGGTCGGTTCCTCGTTCAATAAATGATCCGATGACAACCACTGATGTAAATATCGGCGGTTTTGTGAAAATGTTGTTTGCCTCGAAAGAAGCCGGAGTTAAACGATTTGTATATGCGGCAAGCTCATCAACCTACGGTGATCATCCGGATTTGCCGAAAACAGAAGAAAAAATAGGGAAACCCCTTTCTCCTTATGCCATAACAAAATTTGCCGATGAATTATACGCCGATAATTTTTCAAAAATTTACGGAATTGAAACTATCGGATTGAGATATTTTAATGTGTTCGGGAAGCGACAAGACCCGCATGGTGCTTATGCTGCCGTAATTCCGTTGTTTATTAAGCAATTAATTAATCATGAACAGCCTATAATTAACGGTGACGGAAAACACTCCAGAGATTTTACCTATATTAAAAATGTTATTCAAGCCAATGTTTTAGCTGCCGTAACCGATAATGAATCGGCTGTTAATCAGGTATATAATGTTGCCTACGGCGAAAATAATAACTTAAATCAACTCGTTGCAATTTTAAAAGAGAACTTATCAAAATACGATATTGAAATCAAATCAGTTCAAGCTGCCTACGGTTCAGAACGTCCCGGAGACGTAAAACATTCATTAGCTTCAGTTGAAAAAGCAAAAAAATTATTAGCTTATCATCCGGAATATTCATTAACGTCCGGATTAGAAGAAGCAATTGATTGGTATTGGAATAATTTGTAGATGTCATTTATGAATATTCGCTCCTTAAAAAACAATAAACTTATAACAGATTCTGCATATTATTATGTTGGCAAAATAATTCCCGGATTAGTCGGGTTATTTTCAGTGCCTGTTTTTATAAGACTTTTCGGTAATGCTGTTTATGGTGAATATTCTATATTAATTTCTACAGTATTGTTATCGGGAACTTTTTTGTCGGGATGGATTAGCCAAACTTATATAAGGTTTTATACCCAAAAAAATGATAAAGTTTTATATACGTTTTTCACATACAAAATTTTAATGTTATGTAATATTATTTTTATACCGATAATGTTCGTAGGATTGATTTTGTTTAAGTATTCTTGGCAATTTTCATTGTTGTTGACAGTTGTCTTTTTTTTTCTGACCGTATTTTCATTTTTATCGGAAGAAAAAAGAGCAAAGTTAAAATCCAAAAATATTGTATTAGCTGATACAGTAAGAGCATTAAGTTATATTTTAAGCATTTTAATGTTTTATTTTTTATTTTCGGATAATTCCAAAATTGCCTTAATAATTTTGTTTTCAGGTAATTTAATAGGGTATTTTACAGGAAGTTTAATTTTAAAAAGCAAGTTTTTCGGAATTTCTAATATTGTTTCAATTTTTAAACACCAAGTAAGTAAACCGGTGTTTAAAGAAATGTTAAATTACGGACTTCCGATTGCCCTTTGGATGATTACGGCTTATCTTTTAAATATTTCAGACAGATACATAATAAAATATTATTTGAATTTTGAAAATGTTGGTGTTTATTCTGCAGTTTATGATGTGTTCTATAAGTTTATGACTTTTGCATTTATGCCGTTACTAATGGCGTTTCAACCTCTGATTATTAAATTTTATAATGAAGGAAATTTTGAAAAGGTTAAACGATATTACCGATATACAATACTTTTGTTATTGCTTGTTTTCATTTGTTTAATAATTCCGGTAATGCTGTTTAAAGAAATAATAGTTGTTAATTTTCTGAATATTAATGAAAAAAATGCCGTCAAATTAATATTGCCTATTTTTATCGGCTCATTTATTTGGAATTTGTCTATGTTTGTACATAAACCCTTGGAATTAAAGCAAAAAACAAAATTGATGTTCTATGGTGTTTTAGGAGCTTTTATTATAAATTTTGTCGGGAATGTTATTTTTATTCCTCATTTCGGCATTTTAGCAGCAGCATATACAACACTTGCCGGAACGTTATTTTATTTGTTGTTTGTAATTTTTA
>DYOF01000029.1 GCA_020720665.1 Acetofilamentum sp.
AAGAACATTTAAAAGAAATTTCAAAACTTAAAACTTGGCTGAAAGATTTTGATGAAGTAAGAGAATCAATTGAACTTTTAGAACTGTCATTTGAATATGCTGAAGCCGAAGAAATTTCGGAAGAAGAAATAGAAATAGCATTTCAAAACACACTAAATTTAATTGAAGAATTAGAATTTAAACGAATGTTAAGCACAGAAGAAGATGAATTAAGTGCTATTTTAAAAATTAACCCCGGAGCCGGCGGTACCGAAAGTACCGATTGGGCTGAAATGCTGATGCGTATGTATATTCGATGGGGTGAACGAAATAAATACAAGGTTAAGCAATTACATTATCAAGCCGGAGATGAAGCCGGAATTAAATCTGTAACTCTTGAATTTGAAGGAGATTACGCTTACGGATTTTTAAAAAGTGAAAGCGGAGTGCATCGTTTGGTTCGTTTATCACCTTTTGATTCAAGTAACCGAAGGCATACTTCATTTGCATCGGTATTTGTATCGCCGGTTGCAGACGACACCATTGAAATAACAATTAATCCGGCGGATTTAACTTGGGAAACCTTCCGTTCCGGAGGTGCCGGCGGACAAAATGTAAATAAAGTTGAAACCGGTGTAAGAGTTCGTCATAAGCCATCCGGAATTGCAGTTGAAAATACCGAAAGCCGCTCACAATTAGCTAATAAAGAAAATGCACTTAAAATTTTAAAATCGCATTTATATGAAATTGAGTTAAGAAAAAAACAAGAGAAACAAGCTGAAATTGAAGGCAATAAGAAAAAAATTGAATGGGGTTCGCAAATCAGAAGTTATGTTATGCACCCGTATAAAATGGTTAAAGATAACCGTACTTCCTATGAAACTTCGGATGTTAACGGAGTTATGGACGGGGATATTAATATTTTTATTAAAAAATTCTTATTGCAGGAAGGCGTAAATTAATGATAATGAGCGTAAAACACTATTTTTCAAAAAATGCGGATAAGCGAGCAAAATTCATATTTAATTTAATTGCTCCGATTTACGGCAGATTAGACAAAAAACTTGAAGCCGGTTTTTATTCAACCGTACTCATTTTAAATAATGAAATTAATATTGCAGGAAAAACGATTTTAGATATCGGTTCAGGTACCGGAGCATGGTCTTCAAGTTTGAATAAATTCGGTCCGGCATACATACAAGGAATTGATTTTTCAGAAAAAATGATTCTACAAGCACAGAAAAATCATCCTGAACTGAAATTTAATCAAGGAAATGCAGAAAACTTGTCGGAATTTGAAGATAATTCGTTTGATATAGTTACCGCTTCTTTTGTTTTACACGGAGTAAAAAAGGAAAAAAGAGCAAATATTTTGAATGAAATGAACAGAATCTCTAAAAAATATATAATTTTAAATGATTTTACAGGAAAAACCCCTTTATTTATTCGTTTTTTAGAATTCATGGAACGAAGTGATTATAAAAATTTTAAACAAAATTTTTGTTCTGAATTTAAAGCAAAATTTAATAACACAAAAAAAATTAGGGCACGTTACGGAACAGGTTTATATATCGCCCAAAAATATTAACAAAAACGTTATGAAAATTTACCATAATCCGAGGTGCAAAAAAAGTAGAGCCGGATTACAATATCTTGAAGAAAAAAATATTCGGCATACAAAAGTATTCTATTTAAAAGAAGAACCGTTTACGGAACAAAGTTTGAAAAATGTTTTAAATAAATTAGGTATAAAAGCGTTTGAATTGATTCGAACACAAGAAAAAATTTATAAAGACAACTATAAAGGTAAAAATTTAACTGAAAATGAGTGGATTAAAATAATGCTTGAATTCCCTAATTTAATAAAAAGACCTATTATTGAAACAGAAAAAAAAGCCGTTTGGGGTGATCCGCCTTCAACTATTGACTCAATTTTGTAAAAAAAATATTCCATGATAATTTCGGAAGAACTGAAACATAGTAATATTGCCGAATATATTCTCTATATGTGGCAAACAGAAGATTTGTTAAGATCATTAAATTTTGACATTTCAGAAATCAAAACAACTATTATTAACAAATATAAATTAGATGACAAGTTAAAGCTCTCCACTGAAAATTGGTATTCCGGCTTAATACAAATGGCTGAATTAGAGGGTGTTAAACAGAAGGGACATTTACAAGTCATTACAAACATTGTTAACGATTTGAATGACTTGCATTTGTGGTTATTAAATAATCCTTCGGAAATAAAATACAAACAAACCTACCAAATTGCATTGCCACATATCATTGCAATGGAACAAAAAATGAAAGGAACAACGGCAAATGAAATTGATATTTGCTTACACGGGTTATACGCACTGTTGTTATTAAATTTGCAAAAAAAGGAAATTTTAAATGACACTAAAACAGCTCTTAATACCTTTAAAGAATTAATTTCTCAATTAGCTTCAAAATATCACGACAGGGAATTGCATCCTGAAAAATATTACGAATAAACGGGAGTTCTATAAATTGCTTTTTCTTCGTTGGATTTCGATTTTTAAAATCCTCATTTACAACATTTTAAATCCTTGTCCGCCTCGAAAAAATCTAATTTTCAGAAGCTCCCTAAATTATTACGAAGCCTTACATATTGCTTCATATACTACCGAATGAATTTTTTGACGAATTTTCAATTTATTAATCATCCAATTTTTTTGGCTCGGATGAACTCGATTTGATAAAAATACAAATACAATTTCATTAATGGGGTCAACCCAAACACAAGTACCGGTAAAACCTGTATGACCGTATGATTCCTTTGGGGCACCGTTTCCTATTATAGATTGTTTTGAAGGCTTATCAAAACCTAAACCTCTGTGACTCTCTTCTTGAAAACCTGTAAACAACTTAACGGTTGATTCAGAAATATACCTTCTGCCGCCGTATGTTCCTCCGTTCAGCCACATTTGAGCTAAAACAGCTAAATCATAAGCATTAGAAAATAAACCGGCGTTTCCTGCAACTCGCCCGAGCATTGCAGCCGATGGGTCGTGTACATCACCTCTGAGGGTTTGTTCTCTCCAATATTGTTCATTTTCGGTCGGCGTTATGCTTGATTTTGAAAAATAATCAGCCGGCTTAAAGCACATTGTTTTTAAACCCATCGGTAAATAAAATTGGTTTTTCACATATTTATCAATACTTTGCCTGTTTAATGAGTCAATGGCAATTTGTAACAAAATCATGTTAATATCACTGTATTGATATATTTTTCTCGAATAAACTCTTAATTGCTTAGTTTTTTTCCATAAGGTATCCATGTAATTTTTTCTGAAAAACATATTTTCTGCAATCTTAATTTCCGAACTGTCTTTTATATAATGGTTTGAATAATATCGCTTATATATTTTCAATAATTCTTTTTTAGCGTTAAATTCAGGATTTTTCTTTTTCTTTATTGAATCGGAAAGCAAAGCATTCAAATATCTTTTTTTAATAACATCAATTGAATCATAAAAGTTTTTCTTATACAAAACATAAGGTAAAATGGGCAATGTGGGACTTATTCCTGATTGATGTAATAATAAGTCTCTGATTTTAACTTTAAAAATATTGTTAGCAGGCGTTGAAGTAACTATTAAAGTATCATAGGCTAAAAAACTTGTATCGCTCAAATGAATTGTATCTTGATATTTTAGAATCTTCTTATAATCAATTACTTCTGAAAAAAGCATTGTATCAATGTTAATGATTGTATCGGGTTTAATTCCTGAATAATCAATTTCGGTATTTTTGAAAAACTTAGCTAATTTATCATCCAAATGTATGCGTCCTTGATCATATAATTTCATGGCAGCTAAGGTTGTTGCCGCAATTTTAGTTATTGAAGCTAAATCGTATAAATCACTTGGTTTTACATTGTTTTGTTTGGCGTAGGTATGATACCCGAAAGCTTTGTTATAAACAGAATTTCCGTTTTTAAAAACAACAACTTGACAACCCGGATAAGCTCCTCTTTTTATTCCGTCATTCGCAATCGAATCAATTTTTGATAAAATAATAGAACTCAAACCTTCTTCTTCGGGTGTAGATGCAGCTACACGAATTTTTTTAGTTGACAAGGATTTATAATTTTTAAACCCTGTTTGAAACGGAAATTGACCTTGAATTTGAATTCCGCCGAACAGGGCATCGGCTGTATATTTTTGTTCGGCAAGGGTTACTCCGTATGCATAAATTAATGTCTGAATGCGCTCATCCGTAACATTTTCAGGATTACCGAAATTGATAAAACTGACAGATTTATTTCCGGCTTTTGAAAAAACTGTATTAATAAAAACAGAATCGACACTAATTTCGTTTAAAACAATTATTAATTCTGTTTCGTTCTTAATCGTTTCAATATGCCTTACACATTCATCAGCGGTTGTTACATAATTATACTTTACTGATTTATATTCGCTTATAAAATCTTTAAACTTTGTAAGTTTTTCTTTCCCCACTTCAATAAATTCAAACTTTTTGCTGTTAATATCCGTAATCGGAACAAGGTTTTTATCATTTTTGATTAATGTAATTGATTGTTTGAATATTTTTTTCATCGGCAAAGTCATTTTACTGCTTTTAAATAGAGGCATTATTGAGTCTGTATTCAAATGTTTGGTTTTATTTAATCCGGTATAAGTTTTTGCTGCTAAAATTTTACTTACTTTTTTATTTATTTCATCTTCAGTTATTAATTCTTCATTTAATAATTGGCTTAAAACTGTTTTTAGTTCATTCGGATTTTGTGTAATAAACATATCTGTTCCGTTTTTAAAAAACTGTAAAACAGAATCTTTATGCATTTCATTTCGACTTGTATTTTGAATAAATAAACCGTTAAATTGTTTGTTTTTAATGTAATTAGGAATATCCGCAGCTTTTTGTTTCTCAAAAACTATTGCTTTTATTTTTGGACTAAACAATTTTTCATCAGGTTTAAAAAATTCTGTAGTATGAGGAGTAAGCGAAATAATTTTATTTTTTTCATATACAGCTAATATTGAATTTATTATATTGATATGCTTTATATTTGTAATGTTGTCTGTTCGTTTTAAAACAGGCATAAAATTCAATTGAACATTAAGAGAATTATAAAATATTGCAGCGTTCTTAAATAAATCAGATATCAGGGTATCGTTTTTTACAGCTAAAAGTGCTAAGAATTTCGGAAAATTTAAACCGTCTTTAAATTCAGGAAAGGCAAAAGTTGTATCCGTTGCAATTAAGGGATTAATTTTTGAGTTTTTTTGAAGATTATTTTGAAATTTGATAAACTGAGTGAGAGAATCCGTTGAATAAATAATTCCGCCGGGCATTGTTTGGTTTAAATTATTATTTATAGTATTAAATGTCAATGAGTCATTTACATTTCCAATTTTGTACATCAATAATTGACCGATTTTTTCCTCACTCGATAAATATTTAATTGTGGTATCTGCCCACGACATATCAACATTATAAAAATTTTTGTAAGCACGTTCTGATTTCTTTTGCTTGTATTTTAAACTAAAAAATAGTATTGAGAAAGCAGATATAATAAATAGGATAATCCAAATGATTTTTTTAGCCATAAGAGTTTAATTCAGTATTTTAAATAAAAAAATACAAAACTAAAATTTATAAGTATATAAAACGAATATATATTTAAGCT
This sequence comes from Acetofilamentum sp., assembly GCA_020720665.1. Taxonomy (GTDB): domain Bacteria; phylum Bacteroidota; class Bacteroidia; order Bacteroidales; family JAADGE01; genus JAADGE01. The sequence goes on from DYOF01000029.1 coordinate 5,663, forward strand.
GCAGGAATTAATTGACGAAACTACTTCCCTCTCGGGTGATAATCATTTACAACCTGCTTCAGATATTCTCTGTCAATATGTGTATAAATTTCGGTTGTTATGATGGATTCGTGCCCTAACATTTCTTGTACGGCTCTCAAATCGGCACCACCCTCAATTAAGTGTGTAGCAAATGAATGGCGAAATGTATGCGGACTGATGTTTTTTCTTATTTCTGCTTTTTTCGCTAAGTCTTTTACAATTGAGAAAATCATAACTCTCGAAATTTTTTTTCCTCTGCGATTTAAAAATAAGATGTCAGAACTTTCAGGACTAACGACAAGATGATTTCTGTAATGTTCGGTATAATACATAATTTCTTCAACAGCTCTCTCACCTACCGGCACAATACGTTGTTTTTTTCCTTTTCCTTTTACAATAATATAACTATCGTTAAAATATAAATTGCTAATTTGTAAATTAATTAATTCTGAAACACGCAACCCACAACTATACAGGGTTTCGATTATAGCCTTGTTTCGATGACCTTCGGGCTTGCTTAAATCTATTTTTGACTGCATCAAATCAATTTCATAAACAGACAAAACTTCGGGTAGTTTTTTTCCTATTTTAGGAGCTTCAAGCAATTCTGTCGGATCTTCTTTAATAAGTTCTTCTTGAATTAAAAAATAAAAGAATGATTTTAAACCCGAAATTAATCTTGCTTGCGAACGCGAACTTAATAATATTTCTTCGTCTGATTGTGTACGTTCGTTTCTTAATTGCTCTACAAAATTATTCAAATCTGAAATTGTTGTATCAATCGCTTCTTTATTTGTAAAAAGAGCAAATTTACTGATGTCTCTTACATACGCTTCAACGGAATTTTCAGACATGGAACGTTCTAAAGTGAGATAAAATTTAAAATCTTCGATTAAGTTGTTCCAATTATCATTCATTAAGTTGATTTATAGTATAAGGTTTGATTTTAAATAAGATTAAAAAATAATTTGGTCAAAATTAAAAAAAAATAAAAATAATTTGGTTTCTTAAGATATTTTCAATAATTTTATGACTTCATTCAAACAATGAAAGCAAATGTACACTAAATATTAAAACGTAAAAACAAAATAAGTCATGAAAAAAGCTAAAAATGATGTAATATTAATTCCGACAGATTTTTCGGAAGTATGTCAAAATGCTATTGAACACGGGGCTTCCATTGCTTCAATAATGAACTATCGATTAGTTTTATTACATGTGGTTAATAAAGACACAGATAAGTTTCTTGATGATGAAAATTTGTCAGAAGAAGTTATTACAGAAAAATTAGAAACTATTGTCAAAGATGCTGCTAAAACATTTAATGTAGAAATTGAATTTTTAATTAAAACAGGCGACTTATTTGAAAGCATAAAAGAAGCAAATGACACAGTTGGTGCAAAATTGATTATTTTAGGTACACACGGAAAAGTCGGTTTTCAAAAAATTACCGGTTCTTATGTATTAAAAGTTATCAGTATTACGAATACACCAACTATCATTGTTCAAAAAAGACAATTCTCAGAAGGATACAAAAATATAATATTCCCTATTACAGCTTCAACGCAAGACAGGCAAAAAGTTACTTGGGCAATTAATATTGCAAAAATGTTTGGTGCAACCGTACATATGATTCCGAAATTCGAGTCCGGTCGTTTCTACAAAAATCGAATTATGAGCATTACCAAACAAATTAAAAACTTGTTTGATGAATACAATGTAAAGTATGTTGATAAGGTTTCTTCGCCGACCGAAGGTAATTTTGCAAAACAAGTTGTTGATTATGCCATTGAAAATGAATCGGAATTAATTATGACACTTGTGAATAAAGATAAAAACCTTTTCTTTTCTTCGTGGGATGAAAAAATAATTTATAATACCTCTCAAATACCGGTAATATGTATTAACCCGGTTGAAACAAAGAGAACAAGTTGGGGTACACCATAAATCTTTTAATATCTAAAAAAGGCTTACAATTGATGTAAGCTTTTTTTTTATATAGCCCCTACTGCAACCTCTGTCATAATATCTTCTTTAAGGTATTTTTCGGCTGTTTCTTTTATTATTTCAGGTGAAATCTTTTTAATTGTATTAAAAAATTCCCTATAATAATCTAAATTTAAACCATAAGGAATCAAACTAAGTAAGGAATCTGAAATTTCAAACACGCCGTCAAAAAGTAAAGCAATGCTTCCTGTTAAATAGTTTTGAACCCTATTTAATTCTTCTTTTGAAACATAAGTTGTTCTAAGAATATTCAGTTCCTTATAAATTTCGTCAATTGCTTTTAGGTAAACATCTTTGCCGGATTGTGTTGATATTAATAAAACTCCGTCATTTATAAAAGATCTTATGCGAGAATGAATTCCATAGGCGTATGCTTTTTCCTCGCGGATATTTTTCATTAAACGAGAGCCGAAATAACCACCTAAAATAATGGTAGTTATATTCAAATTATAAAAATCAGGATGCAACCTGTTTATTGTTTTATTACCGATAATAACCGATGTTTGAACAGCCTCATCAATTTGTTTTTTTAGTTGTTCCGGTTTTTTATTAACCGAATTATATTGAGGTTTTATAATATCAAAATTTTGTAAAGGTTTTGAACCGATTAATTTTTCAAAATATGAAATATGTTTGTCTGAAACTCTTCCTGAAATAACAATAGTTAAATTATCAGGTGTATAATATTTCGTGTAAAATTCAGTTATTTTATTATAATCGGGTTTATTAAAGTCAATCTCTGAAATTTTCCTTCCGTATGGATGTTTTGAACCAAAAATTGTTTCATAAAACAGTTCTTGTGAAATTACATTTGTTTTTTGGCGGCTTATATAATATTTTTGAAGTTCGTTTTGTAAATAAATGTCAATTTCATCTTTCGGAAATACAGCACCAAATATTAATTCATCAACAACAGATAATGTTTCTTTAAAAAACTTATTTAATGTGTATAACGTAATTTGAGATGTATGTTTTCCTATTGATAGCTCTAAAAATGCACCGTAAAAATCGAGCTTTTCTGCAATTTGAGCTGATGTTGAAAATTTAGTGCCTGAATTAATTAAAGCATTCACAATTTCCGGAACCATCGGATTTTCACTATATGATTCACCTGCATTAAACAGGAAATCTATTTTTATTACATCCTGAGAACATGCATTCATTACATAGTACGGAATTGAATTACTTAAATACTTTACGGGAATCGATTCGTAATTAAAACTCTGTAAGGTAGTAATTTTGGGTTGTTTTTTTCGGTCGGGCATATATTTTATGAGTCTGTTTTTAGTTTTGACTTGCGATAGACTTTTCTGATAAATTTAATTTTACGAATTTCTTTTAAAATATTATTGAGTTCATCAACGTTAGGCACTAAAATATCAATTGTTCCGAAAAAAGAGTTTTTATCAGTCTCAATTTTAAGTGCTTTCATATTAATTTTATGTTCATATGAAATTAAATTAATTATTTCAGATAATAAACCCGGGTTATCAACTCCGTTAAATTTAATAGTTGATAAATAGTTTTGTTCTTCTGTTAAATCCCAAATAACTTTTGCTGTATTATTTCCGTCTGATGCATTCAATCTTTTTGCAGTTTCGCATTCATTTCTGTGCAAAACTATTTCATTGTCATTTTTTCTGTAAACGATTGCCGTATCACCGTCAACCGGCTGACAACACTCGGCTAAAACAATGTTTTGTAAATTTTTTACAACAAATTTTTCCTTCGGGTTAAAATCAAGCTCAAAAGGCACTTCAACTTTATCTGAGCTCCAAAGCTCAGACATTCTGCTGAAAATACCTCTGAATGAACGAATTGCACTGATAATTTCTTTTACTGTAATTGTTTCATTTGCAATTCTATAATAAAATTCGTCTTTATTAAGGCAATTAAATTTAATAAACAGTTTATTTAGTTCTTTTTCCGTTACCTTATATTTATCTGAAATTATTTGAAAATTGTTTTCTCCTTCTTGTGATATTTTTCTGTTTTTCTTTTGAAAATATTGTCGTAAAACCGCTTTGCTTTGAGGGGCAGAAAGTGAATCAATCCATTCTGTTTGAGGCTCGCTGTTTTCAGATGAAAATATTTGCACTTGGTCTGCATTATCTAATTTGTGATTATAACCGACTAATTTCCCGTTAACTTCTGCTCCTTTAAATCGAATTCCCAAATCGGTATGAATATGAAACGCAAAATCTAATACGGTAGCATTCTTCGGCAATTTAATAATTTTTCCTTTAGGACTCAACACATTTATTTCTTGTGCCTGAGGTCTGATAAGTTCCATTACTTCTTCATTTGACAACTCTTTATTTTCTATAATATTGTTTACGGAATTTACCCACCGATATATGTTTTCTGTATGTTCATTAGGATATCCTTGTGCATAACCGGTTTTTGCAACCCTATTCATACGCTCAGTCATTATTTGAACTTCTGCCCATTTTTCGTTATGCATTACGTCGGCAATTAATGCTTGAAATCCGTTTGATTTCGGATTTGTAATCCAGTCTTTCAGTTTACTTTGTTTAACCGGAAATATGTCGGTTAAATAAGAATAAATTGTATAACATAGCTGTTTCTCTGAATAAGACTTCATCGGTTGAATAATTATTCTTACAGAGTTAAAATTATGGATATCATTAAAACTGATTTTTTTTGTTTTTGAAATTTTCCAAGCTCTGTATAAGGAACGCTCGGTTATTTCATAACGGATTTTTAATTTATTCTGAGGAATATAGTCTTTAATTTTTTTTATCAATTCATTCAAATAGCATAATCGTTGTTCTTTTGTTTTATCGGCTTTATTTTTGGTTTTGGTATATTCAACAGGTTGTCGGTAAATGAAACTTAAATCTTCAATTTCTTTTTTTATTTCAAACAAGCCGAGCAAATGTGCCAAAGGGGCATAAATATCATAAACTTCGGCGGTTTTAATCATTTGTGAATTTTCTCTCATGCCGTCAAACGTTCTGAAATTATGTAAACGATCAGCAATTTTAACAAACGCTGTGCGTTTATCGATTGCCATATTATTTATAAATTTTTTGAATGTTTCAACTTGTACGGTACTGTCCGGATTAAAGCCCTCCATAATTTTGGTAACACCGTCAACAATCACGGCAACTTCTTTTCCAAATTCTTTTTCTATATTTTCTAAGGAATATTTACCGTTACTATCTTCAATTACATCGTGTAAAAGAGCGGCAATTGCTGTTGTTTCGCCAAAACCCATTTCAGTTGTTAGAATTTTTGCAACTGCAATCGGATGCGTTATGTAGGGTAATTTTAAACCGGTTTTTCTGAATTGCCCACTATGAGCATCATCAGCCATTTTAAAGGCTTTCTTTATTTTTAATAACGATTTTTCAGACTGTAAAGCCGGTGATTGATTAATAAAATCATTAAATTGTTTTTCAACTTCAGCTCGTTTTTCTTCATATGACAGTTCGGTAATTTTCATTTAAAATGGTATTAATAGTCAGAGTTTTTTTCAAAAATATAACAGATTTTAGATATACGAAATTTTAATTAATCGGAATACTGAAAAATAAATTTTAATAAACTAATGTAAGATAAGATTTTTTTTGGAAAATAATTCCCTTTGAATTTTTAAATTTTAAATAATAAAGGTAAGCGCCGCGTTCTGCAGTTTTTCCGTTCGGAAGAGTTCCGTTCCAACCTGTATCATGATTATTTGTTGAAAAAATAATGCTGCCGAAATTATTGTAAATTACTAATTCATAATCAGATATAAAAGCCGCTTTCGGTTTAAAATACCTGTTCTCTTCAATTTCGCTAAACGGATTAAGAGCATTGGGAATATATATAATTTCATCAAATTTTACACATTCGGTATTCGACCTGTTATAAAATTGTTCCTTTTCATTCACAACATAATAACAAATTAAACCGTCAGATGTAGAATTATTAAATTGATTATAAAGTAAAAGATTAACATTATCAACATAATTTAATTCTTCTGTGTTATGAATTTCGCTATATATATTGCTTGAATTATCGCTTCTGAATATTTGAAACTCACTTCCGCTTACTCCCGTCCAATTTAATAATGTTTGATACTCATCTGTTTTTTGGGCATTTAAAAAAATATTACTGACCGTATCTGAACGTAAGATTTCATTTCCGCAATAATCTACAGCTGTTATGTAATAAAAATAAGCTTTGTCATCAAACCCGTCTGAAAAAAACAACTGCGGCTCAAAGTTAAAATCTATACCCGCAATAGAATCGTAGTTCCCGTCAAACAGCTCAGATTTAAAACAAACATAACGTGCTGTTTCTGAGTTAATATCAGTTGCCAACCATAGATTTACAGAAATATCAGTTATAATTGAATCAGGAATTAAAAATTCAGGAACATCAATATTTGAAGTAAATACTTGATTAATATTTGAATAAGATTCAATACCGTCATTTCTGATTGCTTTAATATAATAAGAATAATTTGAATTTAAATTAATATTTTGGTGTAAAAATACAGTATCATCATATGATTTTTCGGCTATTTTAAAAAAACCGCTGTCGTTTTCATTACAAAAAATTTCGTATTTATAAAACTGATTTCCCCACCCTATATAATTATTCCACAACAGTTTATTTGCACGATTACAATAATGATAATCAATTTTTAAAAAAATGCTTTTATGGGCATCACTTAACAAACTTCTTATTGTATCAACTCCTTCAATATTAAAAGCACTTAAACAATATACTTCGGTTCTTTGCGTAGGTTGTACCGGACAATCATTAAATATATCAATATATGTGAATTGATTCGGATTATTAATTTCAGTTATGGTATGAAAGGTATTTGAAGCGTAATTTGAGCAATTATAAATATATCTCTTTATTGTATATCCGTCTATTATTGATTGATTTACAACAGACCAAGTAATTTCTGTCAATCCGTTAGCAGTATTAACTGACACGTATTCTATTTTAGGAATTTCAACAGCTTGAGAAAATATCCTAAAATTACAGAATATAAATATGATTATAAGGATTATTGAACGTTTTGTTTTCAGACTAAACCGGTTTAATTTTACAAAATTATGACTATATAGTTAAACCTTAAAACGAATTGATTATTACTTATATTTTGTTTAAAATAAAGAATCTATTAAATTATTTGTGTAATCGGAATCATTTCCTTCGTTTTCATCATACGGAATCATTTCAAAATCAACTTCCAGCATATTTTGGTAATCTTCTCCGGCTTCAAATAAATCATCATCATCTTCAGGGTAAAACCAACGAATTTTTACATCGTTTCCGGATTCTGATAATTCTTCCAGGCGGTACATAATCATCATTATAATTTTTGATGAAACTGTATTGAAGTATATAAATTTGAAATCAAAAACTGTTTTTTCTAAAGGATTTTTTGCATATTCTTCTAACCATTCAAAGACCGGTTCATAAAAACTGACAGCATCTTCCGGACATGTTTTTCCTGAAAACTCAAATTTTTCAGAATCTCGGTCTAATATTATTCCGGGCAAATAACCGTCCGCATTATAATTTAATATCTTCATCTTTATTTTTTAAGAGTAAACAAAGTTCTTATGGTTTCGCAAAATTACAAAAAAAATCTATATAAAAGAAACGGAATTTTGCTTTATACAGATATTCACGAATTAAAAACGGTATATTTAATTAAAAATAAAAATACGGTATAAAAATATTTATATTTGCACAATGAAATAGTTTTTCAAACTATTAAATTATTTATGGTCATAAAGGATAAAACTGAAGAGCAATTGATTAAAACAGATTTTGAATATTTTCTGCAAAGAAACCAAGATCGTTTTAATTCTCCCGAGCAAATTCAATTACTTAAAAAAGCGTTTAAATTTGCTTATAAGGCTCATGAAAACATGGTTCGATATTCGGGAGAACCTTACATCAAACACTCTCTTGAAGTAGCCAAAATAGTTATCGAAAAAATAGGACTCGGAACAACCTCCTGTGCGGCGGCATTATTACATGATGTAGCGAATAAAACAGAATATGATACGGATGATATAAAACGATATTTTGGCGACAAAATATATTCAATTGTTAATAGCCTTAAAAAAATAAAAAACACTGAATATTTTGAAAATCACGCACAGGCATCAGTATTAAGAGAAATTTTATTATCCGTTTCGGATGATATCAGAGTCATTTTTATAAAAATTGCCGACAAGCTTCACAATATCAGAACATTAGAACATGTATCAAAAGAAAGTCAAAATAAATTTATTGATGAAATTTTAAATATATACGCTCCCTTATCTCACAGATTAGGTTTATATGAGATAAAAACAGAAATGGAAGATATCTGTTTAAAATTTTCTAATCCTTACATTTATAATCAAATCAAAGAAAAACTACAAAGCACTGAAAAAGATCGCATTCAATTTATAAATCAGTTTATTCAACCCATCAACGAAAAACTATCGGAAAATAAGATTAATTTTAAAATTGAAGGAAGACCAAAATCTATCTTTTCCATTTGGAAAAAAATGCAAACAAAGGGCGTTCCGTTTGAAGAAATATATGATTTGTTTGCCATACGAATAATATTTAAACCCCAAATTTCCGAAAATATTGAAACACTTCAAATCGGTTCATACATTACTGATTTATATGAAGAAAATAAAGAACGAAAAAGAAATTGGCTAAATTTAGGTAAAGATACCGGTTACAGAGCTTTGCATGTTACGGTTATGAGCAATGAAGGGAAATGGGTTGAAGTCCAAATTCGTTCGGAAGAAATGCATGAAATTGCAGAACACGGCTATGCAGCACACTGGAAATACAAAGGTTTAAGTGAGAAAAAAACAGAATTTGATGAAAAAGTAAAAGAAATTTTAGATTATCTCAATGAAGATAACTCTTCTGCAATTACATTTATTGATAATTTAAAACTTAATTTATTTACATCCGAAATTTATGTATTTACTCCCAAAGGGGATGTCATAAATTTACCAAAAGGAGCAAGTGTTTTAGATTTTGCATTTAAAATACATACAAATATTGCACTTAAAAGTATTGCCGGAAAAGTAAACGGAAAATCGCAATCATTGGACTATATTCTTAAAAATGGTGATCAAATTGAAGTTTTAACTACAAAAAAAGAAAATATTACAAAAAGTTGGTCTCAAATTGTTATAACTCAAAAGGCTAAATATCAAATAAATAAATACTATAAAACCGAAATAAAACAAACCATACAAAACGGCGAAATTTTTTTTAATACGATATTAACAAATTTCGGTATAACAAACAATAATAAATGTATTGAAAAAATAGCGAAACATCTAAAATATCGTTCAAAAGACAAACTTTATGAAGCAATCGGAGAAAAGAACATTCTCGTATTCAGGCTAAAAGAAGCCGTTAAAAAATATTGTTTCGAAGAAAAAAGCACTAAATTCTGGAAAATTAAACTGCCGTTCAGCGGTTCAGAAAAAAATTCAGCGATTGAAAATGAATTTTCTTCAAAATATAAAATTGCAAAATGCTGCAATCCCATTCCGGGTGATGAAATTATCGGTGTAAAAGACCCAAAAGGAGATATAACAATATATATTCATGACAAAAATTGCCTGACTGCCCAAACAGAAGTAGCTTTCGGCTCCTATTCCTACCATGTTCAATGGACAAGCTATAAAGCAATTTCTGTTTTAAAAGAAATTAAAATATCGGGCATTGATGAACCCGGTTTATTAACAAAAATAATTACCACCGTTTCAAAAAATTTATCGGTTAATATAAACTCACTTGTTTACAAAGCTGAAAAAGAGCATTTTAAAGCAAAATTAAAAGTTTATACACATCAAGAAAATTTTTCAGCAAAATTAATCAAACAACTTAATAAAATACCCGCAATAAAATCAATAGAGATTTTAAAATAAATTATTTATAAAATACTGTTTTATAAAACGATATAAATCTTTTCTTCAATTTAGTTAATCATTTTAAATTTTATCTTATTTTTACAAGCAATTTAAAAAGCCCTAATGGATAATTTAGATATTACAAATACCGTAAAGGAGATTTTCATAGAATACCTTGATAGTAAGGGACATAGAAAAACACCTGAACGTTTTGCTATTTTAGAAGAAATATATGCAGGAGAAGGACATTTTAATATTGAAACGCTTTATATTTCAATGAAAAATAAAAATTACAGAGTAAGTCGCGCAACAATCTATAACACAATTGATTTACTTCTCGACAGCAATCTGGTTATTAAACACCAATTTGAAAAAAATATTGCACAATTTGAGCGATCGTTCAAATACAAACAACACGACCATTTAATATGTGATAAATGCGGAAAAATTATAGAATTTTGCGACCCCCGAATACAAAGTATTCAAACAACTATAAGTAAATTAATGGACTTTAACGTAAAATACCATTCGTTGTATTTTCACGGAATTTGTTCAGATTGTCAAAGAGAAATTTAAAAATTCAAAAAAATAATGAAAGTTGATGTTTTGTTAGGCCTCCAATGGGGCGATGAAGGAAAAGGAAAAATAGTGGATGTTTTAAGTCCGAATTATGATATTGTTGCCCGTTTTCAGGGCGGACCAAATGCAGGGCACACTCTTATTTTCAATAATAAAAAATATGTTTTACACTTAATCCCGTCCGGAATTTTCAGAGAAAATACCGTTAATATTATAGGGGAAGGTGTTGTGCTGGATCCGGTTATATTTTCAGAAGAACTCTCGGAAATAAAAAAATCAGGTATTGACCTTACTAAAAATTTATATATCGCTGAAAAAACCAGCTTAATTCTACCTACACACCGAATTCTTGATGCAGCCGAAGAAGCAGAATTAGGCTCGGCAAAAATCGGTTCAACCGGTAAAGGTATCGGACCCGCATACATTGATAAAATAGGAAGAAATGCACTTAGAGTCGGTGATATTACTTCTTCAAATTTTAAAAACAAATATAATGCACTCAAAAACAAACATATTAACAAACTAAAATCATATAAGTTTGATTACAACATAGCCGAATATGAAGAAAAATGGTTTGAAGGCATTGAAACCCTAAAAAAATTCAAATTCATCAATAACAGTTATTTTATCAATGAAGCCCTGAAAAACGGAAAAAAAATTCTGGCAGAAGGTGCACAAGGTACTCTTTTAGATATAAATGCAGGAACATATCCGTATGTTACATCATCTACCGTTACAACCGCCGGTGTTTGCAGCGGTTTAGGTATTGCACCTTCTAAAATAGGTGAAGTTTACGGTATATTTAAAGCCTATACAACCCGTGTCGGCAGCGGTCCGTTTCCTACTGAATTATTTGATGACAACGGAAAAATATTACAAAAATTCGGTTATGAATTCGGTTCAACAACCGGAAGAGAACGCCGGTGCGGTTGGTTAGATATGACCGCTTTAAAATACAGCATCGAAATCAACGGTGTTACACAGCTAATTATGACAAAAGCTGATGTTTTACAATTTATAGAAACAATTTATATATCTGAAAAATATCAAAATTACCCTTCCGGATTATTCCCTTATGAGTTAAACGAACAAGTAAAACCTCAACTCAAAGCCTTCAAATCGTGGAAAGAAAATTTAGCCGATTTCAGTTCAAAAGATGAATTTCCCGATGCCTTGAAAGATTATATTCATTACATAGAAAATGAAACCAAAGTTCCTATTACAATTATTTCAACCGGTGCAGACAGAAACGAAACCGTATGGTGTAATAAATAAATAAAAACGGTTCAATAATTAAGATAATTTTGGAAACCGAATTCAAACCGATGAGCAAGATATATCCGAAAGATTTTGAGCAAAAAACAGAATTTTATAAAATTCGATTAAGAATTAAAACGTATTGCCTAAGTAATTCCGGAAAAGAATTAGTTGACGAAATGCAATTTTTAACCGAAATTGAAGCCATTCAAAAACAGTTAAATTTAAGCTCCGAATTTAAACACATCGTACAATTTAAAGACAATTTTCCTACAGCCGATTACTTTGATACAAAAAGCTATTTTGAAAACACTCAAAGCATAGGAACATTCTTTACAACCAAAGAGCTGTTTGATATTTTAAAATCGCTCACAACCATTAAATCAATTATAAACTTTTTTAAAAACGATGAGGAAAATAACTACCCGAATCTCAGAGTATTAAGTAATGAAGTTATATTTTATCCGTTTATTCTTCAACGAATTGCTCAAATTTTAGATAAATACGGTGAAATAAAAAGTAATGCATCTCCTGAATTAGCAAGAATAAGAAATGAATTATCAAAAAAACAATCAAGCGTTTCTCAAACAATTCGCAAGCTGTTAAAAAAGGAAATAGCCGCCGGAACGGTTGCCCCTGATACTGAAATTAACGTTCGCGATAATAAACTGCTGATACCCGTTGATTCAAGTAATAAAAGAAAAATAAAAGGAATTGTTTACGGAGAATCGGCAACCGGAAAAACAACATATATTGAACCCATTGAAGTGGTTGCCCTGAATAACGAAATGAGAGAACTTGAATTTGCCGAAATCAGAGAAATAAGAAAAATTTTAACCGAAATTACAGACGACCTGCGTCCCTATTTTGAGGATTTAAAACAATCCTATAAATTTCTTGCCGAAATTGATTTTTTGAGAGCAAAAGCAATATTTGCAAAAGAAATTGAAGCTGAAAAACCAAAACTTATAAATCAACCCAAAATTGAATTTCTGAATGCCAAACACCCGTTATTGTTAATCGCCTTTAAACATTCTGAAAAAACTGTAATCCCGTCAAATTTTGAGTTAAATAACAACCAACAAATCCTGATAATTTCAGGACCCAATGCCGGCGGAAAATCGGTGAGTTTAAAAACCCTTGCTGTTCTTCAATATATGTTGCAATGCGGATTATTAATACCTGTAAAAGACATTTCAGTTACCGGTATTTTTAAAAATTTATTTATAGATATCGGCGATGAACAATCTATTGAAAATGACCTGAGTACATACAGTTCGCATTTAAAAAATATGAAATATTTTACCGAACATGCCGATGAAAACACGCTTTTTCTTATTGACGAATTCGGTACAGGAACTGAACCCATGCTCGGAGGAGCAATTGCTGAAGCGGTTCTGGAAAACATTCATAAAACAGGGGCAAAAGGCATAATTACAACACATTACACGAATTTAAAACATTTTGCCCTAAATAATAAAGGAATTGCTAACGCAGCAATGCTTTATGACCATGAACATTTACAAGCTTTATATCAAATGCAAATCGGTAAGCCCGGAAGCTCTTTTGCATTTGAAATAGCCGAAAAAACCGGTTTAAACAAACAAATTCTTGAATCGGCAAAATCTAAAATAGATAAAAACCAAATCGACTTTGAAACAGCATTAAAACAAACCCAAATCGAGAAACGAAAACTCAAACAGAGCAAACGAAATATCCGTGCAACCGAACAAAAATTAAAAGAAACACTTGAAAAATATGAAGAAGAATTGACTAAACTTCTTTCCCGAAAAAAAGATTTTTTAAAAAAAGCTGAAACTGAAGCCGAAGACATATTAAATTCAGCTAATAAAAAAATTGAAAAAACTATTCTCGAAATTAAGCGTTCAAATGCTGAAAAAGAACAAACAAAGCAACTACGGAAAGAATTGAATGATTACATTTTGGAAGAAAAAGAGAAACAACGATTAAAGGATGAAAAAATTAATCAAAAAATTGAGAAAATAATACATCAACAACTTAAAGGAAAAAAAATAAAAACAATTACACCGCCGATTGAAAAGAAGAAAGAAATTAAAATAGGCGATTACGTTAAAATACCCGGTGTTAACAGTATTGCCAGAGTTATTTCTATTGATAAAAATAAAGCCGTTGTTACCGGAAATTCAGTTCAACTTACCGTAAATAAAAATAAATTAGAATACATCAATCATCAAGCTGAAACACCAAATAAAACAATTGTAAATATAATTCGAACAAAAGAGAGCGATACGGATAATTTTTTCAGCCAATTAGATGTCAGAGGGAAACGAGCAGAAGATGCCTTAAATTCTGTATCCGGATATTTAGATGATGCAATAGTAAATCAAACACGACATTTAAAAATTTTACACGGAACCGGAAACGGTATTTTAAGAGATGTTATCAGGGATTTTTTACGAACACACCCGGATGTTAAAAATTATAAAGACGAACGAATTGAAGCCGGCGGTACAGGAATTACCCTTATTGAATTGAATATTTAAAATGGTTCAAAAGAGTTGTATTTTAATTTAAATAATAAAAAATCCCGACAGTTAATAATTATTTAAATTACTTATTGTCAGGATATTAACATGTTTTGTTAATAATATCCGGTTATATTTTGTTACCGTTTTCTACATAGAGATTTTCAATTATTGAACGCATTTCTTTTTTCCGCTCGGAAACTAATTTTATTTCGTCCCAAATATCTTTCGCAATAAGTTCTTGCAGAGGCTGTTGTAAGGCAGGGATTTGGTGGAAAACTTTTAATAATTTTTTATCCCAAACTTTATAGTATTTCAACAAATCATCGGGGTAAACAATTTTTCTTTTAGTTCCTTCATTTACGCCTCTGAACGGCCTGCTTACGTTTAAATATCCGTAATCGTCAGTCAGTTGTTCGCCGGGTAAAATATCTTTAACGGCTATTTCAAAATCATAAGCTGTTGTTAAACAGTTTGAATTAAAACTATGATTTACATAGCGACCGTTATCCCAACAAAGAACATAATTTCCGTTGTTATTTCTGAATGTATAGGTATCCAATATTTCCTGATATATGGATTCAAACGATTGGAATTCTAACGGGCTGAATTCTCTGTCCAACTTGTCTAATACCCAAGTTATGGTTCCTGCCGGAATAAATTCGGTTGCAACAACACCGTAACCGATTTCATTACTGATAAATTTTAATTCTGTTTTAGGGTGAATCATGTAATTAAATTTAGAGATACATAGTTAAAACCATTTTTTCTTTTTAAAATACAACAACATTCCTGTTGTGAGAATTATAATTATTAACCAAATTCCGGCAAAACCCCATTTCCAATTTTGTCCCGGCAAATATTTAAAGTTCATTCCGTAGATACCGGCTATAAAAGTCAGCGGAATAAAAATTGTAGCAACAATTGATAAGGTTTTCATAACTTGATTCATTCGGTTTCCTTGAACCGAAAAAAATAAGTTAATACTGCTGTCGGCTTTTAATTCTAACTTTTCACATTCATCAATTAATGAGAGGTATAGGTCTTTTAATTCTAAAAAGTAAGGTCTGTTATTTATTTGAATAAAATTGAATTGTTCTCTTTCAATTTTAATGAAAAAATCTTTCAACGGACTTAATAATTTTTTTACATTATATAACTCACGTTTAATTTGTTCGATTGAGTTTAAAATATTTGGTGAAGGATCTTTTTGAGTATCCGATATCCATAAATTTTCTAAATGTTTATCAACCGAATCAATTGTTTTAAAATAATTATCTAAAATTGATTCAATTAACAAAAAAAATAAAAAATCAACTTTACTGTCTCTGATAATTCCGGTTTTATTTCTAATTCTGTACCGAATGTGTTCAAAATAATCACTCTTTTTTTCTTGAAATGAAATTAAATAATTATTACCCAAAATGAAACTGATTTGCTCTGTTGAAATTCCTTTTGCTTCTGTCGGAGAAATAGTTTTAATAGATAAAAAAATAAAATTATTGTACCGTTCAAATTTAGGTCTTTGATTTACATCTAAAATATCTTGAATAATCAAATTATCAATTCCGTTTTTTTTGCAAAGTTCAGAAATCAGTGAAACATTATGTATCCCATGAATATTTAACCAATTTTGCAAGTGATTGTCTTCAAATTTTAAAATTTTTTCAGACGTATTGTAATTCGTTTCCGAATAATTTTCCGAATCATATTTGAATAATTGTATAAACGTTTCATCCGAATATTTTTCTCCGGTAAAATCATGTTGATACGGATTATTTTTTTTTCTGTTAAGAATCTTATTTGTCATCCGGTTTATTTTTTCCAAAAACATCTTCAAACATTATCTGTCTCTTTTTTAACTATTTGAAGCTTTTTGCTGCAAATGTAAAATAAAAAACCGCAATTTAATTAATTGCGGTTTTAAATATTTACTAACAATTATTAATACTTAATAAATCGTTGATTGCATGTTTTTCTTCCGTCAAAAATGTTAA
>DYOF01000168.1 GCA_020720665.1 Acetofilamentum sp.
TTGTGAATTTCTTGGTGTCTTTGTGGTTTTTAAACGTTCATTTTAGATTTTCAGGAACAAATTTAATCGAAAAAAATTTATAGAAACAAAAAAGTTATGACAATGAGGGTTATTATATCTTTTAAATATTTGCAAAATTCAAACATCAAAGAAATTAACATTTTTGAACTTAAAAAGAAAAAATCCGTTGAGTTACATTATAAAACATGATTTTCAACGGATTAAAACAAAATTTTAATTGAATC
Source organism: Acetofilamentum sp. (assembly GCA_020720665.1). Lineage (GTDB taxonomy): Bacteria > Bacteroidota > Bacteroidia > Bacteroidales > JAADGE01 > JAADGE01. The sequence continues at coordinate 246 of DYOF01000168.1, forward strand.
GTAAATTTGCCGTATGATTTTTAATTATTAAGAAAATTCTGCTAAATTTTTATTCCGATAATTAAAATATCATCGGTTTGTTCAATTTTACCTTTCCATTGTTCTAAAGTTTCTTCTAAAACTTGTTTTTGTTTCTCGGGTTTTTGATTACAGTTTTCAATCAGCAAACTTTTCAGTTGCGATTTCATAAATTTTCTATTATCGACTCCTCCGAATTGGTCAGCATATCCGTCTGTGAACAAATAAATATTATCGCCTTTTTTTAATTGTAATTCAAAATCGTTGTAAAATTTTTCGGTTTCGTACCCTCCGATGGGAAGATTATCGCCTTTTAATTCAAAAACTTCTTCCCCTCTGATAACCCATACAAACCGATTTGCTCCTGCAAATTCAAGACGTAAGGTTCTGTTGTTAATTACAAAAAGTCCGATGTCAATGCCGTTGTTTATCCGATTTTTATTTTCTTTTTGGTTAAGTGTATCCGTTATAGCTTTGCGAAGATTTGTTAACACTTCGCTTGCGTGTTGAATATTTGTACGAGGAGTAATATCATTTAGGAAAGTAATTCCGAGCATACTCATTAAAGCTCCTGAAACACCGTGTCCGGTTGCATCGGCAACAGCAACAACCGATAAATCTTCACCTTCAATATTAATAAACCGTTTTGCCCAATAAAAATCTCCGCTTACAATATCTTTTGCTTGATGTAAAATAAAACTTTCAGGAAATAATTCTGTGAAAAATTCTATACTCGGCAATAAAGAACCTTGAATATATTTAGCATAAGTTAAGCCGGTTATAATATTTTTATTAATTAGTTCTGCTTCGTTTTTTTGTCGTTTAAGCATTTTGTTCTGAGAGTTAATTTCGTTGGTACGCTCTTCAACTTTCTCTTTAAAATTCTCAATTTTATCAATAATTTCGTTCTTTAAAGCCTTATAATTGCTTACTAATTTTTCAATTTCTAAAGTTGTTGTTTCAATCGTGTGCATTTTCTTTTTAGTGAAATTGCTTTTAACAAAATCATTCATACTCTCTGATAATAAACTTATCGGTTTTGTTATTTTAACCGCAAGAATATATCCGGCAACTAAACTTAGTGTGATGATGATTAACAATAAAATTAAATAATATAATCGTAATCGAGAAAAAAAATTCTTTTTAGATTGTTCTGCTTTGCTATTAATTTGGTTAAATTTTGTTTGTATTGCGGATGTTGTTTGATTTAATTTTTTAAAAAGTCCGGAATTTGATTTGTCGCCAATTTTTTGTGTGTAAAAAACTAATTGTCGGAAATGAAAAATATATTTTTCCATTTCTTCGGTCAAATAACTTTTGGTTTCTGCGCCTAAACTTGAAGAATTTGAAATAAACAACATGTATTTTGCATGGTTTTTAATAAAAGAATCCGAATATTTACTTTCTTCACGAATGATATAATCTTTTTCGTTTCGTCTTAACATCAAAATGTATTCAAGCGGAAAGCTTTTAATATTTTCAATATTATGTGCATGTTCTCTCATCATACCGGTATTTCCGTAGTCTTTAAAACCTTTTAAAACAATCAGGTTTGAAATTTGAGATGTAATATTTTGAAACGAGTCTATCAAATTATTAACATGAATAAGTTCTTCGTTAATTTCTAAAACATTAATATCGGAAGAGCTTAAAATAGACTGAACACTTAATTTAGTTTGTTTTAAAAGTGAATCTTGCGCTTGAAGATTTATACTCTTTTTTGTTTCATAGTATTCATTTTTTTGGGCATCTATAAACATAAAATCTCTAAACAAATTAACAGTGTTAAGATGATGTATATGTGCTTGATTTAATTCAGAAACTATCTTATCGATATTATTTTTTCTGTTGTTGTATAATTCATTGCCGATTATTACAATAAAACTTAGAGAAGTAATTGCGGCAAAACTTATTATCAGTTTGTTTTTTAATGATTTAAGCATATTTTTTTTTGTTTTAAATGTAGATATTATGAAATACTTTATTTAAAACAATTAATTAATTAAAAATTAATTAATTGTAAAAAAACGATTAATCATTTTAAACTGACATAAATAAAAGAAGTTAAAACGTTTTGAGGCTTTATTTTAAATAATCGTCAATGATATTTTTTATTTTTTTTCCCATTGTTAATGTCATTATATGTGAACCTTTATTTATGATACATGTTATATTATTTAACATTGACTGACATAATTTTCTTTCCGATTTACTGTCGGGTTCTACAATAAGTTGTGCAAACGGTGCAAGTGCTTTAAGAAACCTGCCTCCGAAAATGGTATTCAAAGGCACTTTTTGCATAAATTTATATCTGAACGGCAATTCGTTTCTGTTTTTGGCACTTGAAATAATGATAAGTTCTTCGGGTTTTAAAATTTCTGAAATTTCAACGGCTATCATACCGCCGAGCGATACTCCGATTACTGAAAATCGTTTAGATGTGTCTGTTTGTTTTGATAATCTTAAAGCATAAAGAGCTAATGATTCGTTTTTTTCCGGAATTAAATAGTTTACACGGACGGTATCAAAACGTTCTAAATTAAAGTGTTTATAAATACGATAATCAGACCCTTGCCCGGGAATCAGATAGATTGTTTTTTTTGTGTTTGTGAATATACACTGCAAGTAGTAACTAAAAATAGAATAATAAGAAAGTGTTTCACAATTGAATATTTATTTTCTTTTTTCTAATGTTGAAAATGCATCAGGCTGTTTTTTATTTGCTGATAACCAAGTTACACTGATAAATTTATCATCAATTTTATGTACAATTATTTCACTTCCGTCAATACAACTTTCTTTACCGATAGTTATAACTTCTTTAAATATGACACGATTAGCTTCATTTGAAACCATTTTCCAATTTCCTGAACAAGCTAATGACGGATAAGAAACCTGTGCTTCATCGGTTTTTGAATTGTATGAAAAATTTACAGACCATAAACTCTTTCCGCCTTGGGGTTGAAATCCTCTGCCGTCCCATTTACCGTTTAACCATTCCGGTTTTTTTCGGCTGATTACGGCAAATGCATCCGCACCCGAAATATGGGGTGAAAACCATGTAACATGTATGTTTTCTTCATTAATACGGCTTAATACGATTCTGCTTCCGTCAATACAATTTGTTTTTCCTTCAGAAATCATTTCTACAAAATCAGCTTTATTTCCGTCAACAGAAATCAATTTCCAATTTCCGCCGCAATTTAATGAAGGATAGGTAATTTTTATAACTTCATCTGAATTATCAAATTGCACTTCTATGGGCCAAAAGGCATTATTATCCGTTTGAAATCCGTTGCCGTACCAATTGCCTCTCAACCAATCGGGCGACTTAATTTGAGAAAAACTTGTAAAAACGTATATTAACAGTATCGGAGTAAGAAAATATTTTAACATAA
>DYOF01000169.1 GCA_020720665.1 Acetofilamentum sp.
CATTCAATTTGCAGATTATTAATTAATTATAAATTTTTAGACAGATGAAACACCCTTGTAATACAATTTTTCACACAAAAGAGCATGACTACCGGAATACTTCTATTATATTTAGGAGAAAATAAGGTGTTCCTATCTGCGGGAAAAAACAAGTATTATAAATAAGTATATGCATTCAATTTGCAGATTATTAATTAATTATAAATTTTTAGACAGATGAAACGATTAATTTTATTACCGCTGATAATAATAATTTCAGTTATTACAATACATGCACAAACATGCGAAGCATATATTCCTACAAAAAAAGGAATTAATTACACTTATAAAACCACTAACGGAAAAGGTAAAATTCAAAGTTATTATTCACAAGAACTTATTAATTCGTATAGCGAAGACGGAGGAACTAAATTTGAAATTTCACAGAAAAACTATAACGAAAAAAAAGAATTAATAGGTGAAGATACTTTGGAGTTTTATTGCAAGGACAACATGTTTTATATTGATATGAGCAGTTATTTAAGCAAAGAACAAATGGGTGCATATGAGGGAGCAGAAATTGAAATAAGCTTTGATAACATCGGATATCCGCAAAATATTGAGGTAGGAACTCAATTAAAAGACGGTTACGTACAAGCCGAAATTAATATGGGCATGGTTCTTACATTCAGAACGGATATAACGAACAGAAAAGTGTTAGCGAAAGAAACGATTACAACCGAAGCAGGGAGTTTTAAAACCGTAAAAGTTTCTGAAGATATTTCATCAAAACTCGCATTTGTTAAAGTGAATATGAGCTCAATAAATTGGGCAAGTGCAAATATCGGAAATATTCGTTCAGAAACTTACGATAAAAACGGTAAATTATTATCGGTAACGGAATTGGAAAGTATAAAATAAATGTATGAAACAGTATTAAGCTGATTTTTATAACATTAAGACGTATTTACTTCGCCAAATATTTTTTAATTACCGACAAAAGAGTAGTACTTGCAATCGGTTTTGTAATATAGTCATCGCAACCGGCATCAAATGATTTTTGTTTTTCGGTTTCAAATGCGTATGCAGATTGTGCAATTATCGGTATATGAGGAGCCATTTTTTTAATTTCTTTAATGGCGTAATTTCCGTCTTTTCCGGGTAGTTGTATGTCCATTAAAACCAGTTTAACAGCATTATCCGATTCAATTATTTTAATCGCTTCTTCGGCAGAATAACATTGAATAACCGTTAAATTGAAGCGTGTTAAAATTTCATACAATAATGCTGAGTTTATCAAATTATCTTCTACTAATAAAATCGTTTTTTTATTAAAATCGGGAGTTATCTGTTCATTATTGTGTTCATTTGTTTTTTCAGAACTTGATTGAATATAGGGAATTGTAAAATAAAACTCACTTCCTTTATGTTCTTCGGAATTAAGCCAAATTTTTCCGCCCAACATTTCGGTACAAGATTTTGCAATAGTTAAACCCAATCCGGTTCCGCCGTAGAGCCGTTCTGTTGTTTCGGATGCTTGGTTAAATCGTTCAAAAATTATTATTTGTTTTGATTTTGGTATTCCTATTCCGGTATCTTTAACATGAAATACTAATTCTTGTTTTTCTATCTTACATCCGAACTCAATTGTTCCTTTATCAGTAAACTTAACCGCATTGTTAATTAAATTTGTTAAAATTTGTTTTAGTCTGGTTTCGTCTGTTTTAACATAGATATTATTTTCTGAAACAGGATAAATTGTATTTAATTTAAGATTTTGTATATTATTTTTATTGATAAACGATTGAAAAAATGAATTTAACTCTTTCAACAACTGATTTATATTAACAACAGCAGTATTTAGTGCGAAATTTCCGGATTCAATTCTGGCAATATCTATAATATCGTTTAGTAAGTTTAATAAATGATTTCCGCTTTTTATAATTATTTTAGAATATTTTTTGACTTGTTCGGGTCTGATATCCGGCGCAGTTAATAATTCTGAAAAACCAAGAATCCCGTTCATCGGTGTTCTTATTTCATGCGACATATTCGCCAAAAAAGCTGATTTTAAACGATTACTTTCTTCGGCTTTTTCCATTGCAATTTTTAATTTTTCTTCGCTTGCTTTTTGTTTGCTGATATCCATAAATGCCTCAAGCAAAAAATCTTCGTTATTTATTTTTATCGGGATAACATTTTTAATAATCGGAATTTGTTTTCCTTTTTTTGTAAGTATTGTTAATTCTTTTTTGATAATCGGTTTATTTGTATCTGCCGGACAATTGAAGGATGAATGAAGATTAAAACAAATATGGCAGCTTTGATTGACTATATCTTCTTTATTTTCAGCTTCAAATAAATTAAGAGCCATATTATTAACCCTTTTAATTATTTTTTCTTTGTTAATGAGTATAACCCCAACCGGAACAGCATCGAATAAACTTTGTATGGTTGCATTTGCATCTTTAAGGTTTTGCAGATTTTTTTTTCGTTCGTTTAAAAGTGAAACTATTTTTTTATAAATCAGAATTGTTAAAAAAAGGACGGTTAAAATTGTAAGTATATAAATTGCCTTGCTGACGATATTACTAATCTTTATATATTTATGACTATTTTGTTGTAATTCGTTTGTTTCAAGAAAAGTATCATAAAAAATTTTATTTGCCGATTCGTGAGAACGTTTAAAAAGAGCTTCCGTTTCTTTGCATAGTAAATCTATCTTTTGCTCTGTTTTTTTTATTTGTTTACTGTCAATTGAGTTAAATTTTTTTTCGATAAGATTAGTAAGTGTATCGGTATTTGTTTTGATGTCTAAAATGTTCGGGCTTAGTTCTATAACTTCTTGAATATATAAATTGTCAGGTTTAGTGTAGCTGATTATTTCTTGAACCTTATCTATATCAGTAATATTTAAGGGAATTTCTTCTTCATAAATGCCTCCTTCTTCAAGAATTTGTAACAATCTGTTAATATCAGAAACAGCTGAAAAAATTATGTTTTTATGCAGCTCGGCAAACTTTATATTTTTGGTATATCTTATTTTAATAAATGAATTTTCAATTTCAAACAGTTTATCGGAAATAATTTCACCTAATAAAGTCTTTGAGTCAGTATTTTGTAATTCTTTTTCAAATTGTATTGTTTGCTTATTCACATAATAATCGATTCCGGAGATAAGGGCATAAGCAATTACAAACACTACAATAAGTGAAATAACCTGATACTTAATAGGTTCGTCTTTTGTTTTTTTCATCTGTCTAAATATTTGTAATTAATTAATAATCTGCAAATTGAATGCACATACTTATTTATAAAACTTGTTTTTCCCCGCAGATAGGAACACCTGAAAACTCTACGCAATTATGCAAGGTGATTTGTTTAGTCATGTCCTTGTGTGTTAAACTTGTTTATCATGGGTGTTTCATCTGTCTAAATATTTGTAATTAATTAATAATCTGCAAATTGAATGCACATACTTATTTATAAAACTTGTTTTTCCCCGCAGATAGGAACACCTTTATAAATCTGCATTAATGAATATCTTCCGGTAGTCATACTCTTGTGTGTAAAAAATCGTTTTCCCCGGGTGTTTCATGCGGAATATTAATTAGTATTATGACATAAAATTCTATTTAAACCCAT
>DYOF01000170.1 GCA_020720665.1 Acetofilamentum sp.
AATAAAAAAAACCGGCTTTTTGCCGGTTTTTTATTTAGTATTTAAAAATCTAAATTGAATATTTAAACATCAAAACATCAACATTTTGTACAAAGTTTAAAGATGAATATAAAATCTTTGTGTTCTTTGTGAATTTCTTGGTGTCTTTGTGGTTTTTAAACGTTCATTTTAGATTTTCAGGTAGTATTTTTAACATGAATAATTTCAGCCGCAATACTCACGGCAATCTCTGCCGGTGTTTCACTTTTTATCGAAACTCCTATAGGTGCAGATACATGTTTAAAATCTTCATCAGAAAATCCGTCGTCTTTTAATTTTGAAAAAATTTCTTGAACTTTATTTTTACTGCCCATCATTCCGAGATAAGCTGTTTTTTTACGAAGTAATTTGGAAAGTACTAATTTATCGTTAGCATGACTGAAACTTGCTATAACTACATAACTGTTCTGACCCTCGGGAATATATTTTTCAATTTCATTGTAACTTACAATGTGTTTTTCATGCGCATCGTAGTTTATTTCTAAGGTGTCAAGATTCGGACGATTATCAAAAATTTTAACATAATATCCCAGCATTCTCAACTGTTTTGACAGAGCTAATCCTACATGCCCGCCGCCTATAATATGAACACTATGTTTGTAACCGACTACTTCTTTATAAATACCGTCTTTATATTCATATTGTCCCGGAATTGTTGCTCCGCTTTTTAATCGAAAATCAGTTAAACTGATTTTAGCGGTAATTTCTTCCTTAACGGATGCGTGTCCGACAATTTCTTGAATGTTATCTATATGAATGTCAAACAACGGATAGAGCAAAACTTTATTTTCGCCTGAACAAATCATACCTGAACGGTGCATTTCTTCATCTGTACGATGGATTTGGTCGTGAAGCTCCGGTTTTGTTTCGGAATTTTCAAGCATTTTTAAAGCTCGGTTAACTAATTGATGTTCGGTTGCACCTCCTCCGATTGAGCCGAAATGTGTTCCGTCTTCGGTAACAATCATTTTAAATCCTTGGCGACCCGGGCTGCTTCCTGTATTTTCAACCACAATTAATAAAACTATACGTTTGTTTTGTTTTAAATAAGCTGATATTTTATTCCAAATTTCCATATTTGTTGATTTTAAACTTTAAAGCGGACTCTGAAAATTCCGTTTTCAAAGGAAGTTGTTGTGATTTTAAAATTTTTTAATTCCGAAGTATTTCTCACATGCTCTCCGATGCACGGACAATGATCATAATCTCCGATGCTGATTATTCGTATATTCGAATGTTCATCTTTTTTAATGCGGTTTAAATTAAACGATTTCTCTGCTTCTTCAAAACTTAAAATGGTTTCGCTGACATGTAATTCTTTATTTATAACGTCAATAATTGTTTTTTCTAATTCATTAATTTCCTTTTCAGACGGTTGTTTCTCTAATTTAAAATCGCATTTTGATTTTTTACGTTCAATATGACAGTTATCTGAACGCAGGCAACCGAAAAGTTTAACCATTGTACCGTTTAAGATATGTTCGGCAGTATGCATCGGTGCATAATAATTTTTTTGTTCGCTCATTACTTAATCTTTTAATTCAAAATTAGCTAAAAAATATATTGTAAAATAATAAACAGAGAAATTTATATGTAATTTTAGTTTTTCAAAAATTAAGAGATATTATGTTTAAAGATAATTTATTAAAAGGGAAAACCATATTGATTACCGGAGGAGGCACAGGTTTGGGTAAATCAATGGCTGAAAGATTTTCGGAGTTAGGTGCAAATGTTATAATAACCAGCAGAAAATTAGATGTTTTAGAACAAACAGCACACGAAATTTCTAAAACCTATAAAAATTCGGTTTTGGCTCTGCAAACAGATGTAAGAAAGCCGTTTCAGAATGAAGAAGTTATAAAAAAAGGAATTGAAACATTCGGAAAAATTGATGTTTTAGTAAATAATGCTGCCGGAAATTTTATAAGTCCCACAAAACGATTAAGTTACAAAGCGTTTGACACTATAGTAGATATTGTTTTAAAAGGAAGCTATAATTTTACACTTGCAATGGGAAAATATTGGATTTCAAATAATATTCCCGGAACAGTACTTAATATAGTAACCACATATGCATCTACCGGTTCCGGTTACGTTGTGCCCTCTGCTATCAGCAAAGCAGGAGTTCTAAATTTAACCCGTTCATTAGCAGCTGAATGGGGTAAGTATAATATTCGTTTAAATGCAATTGCTCCCGGCCCTTTTCCTACAAAAGGAGCTTGGGACAGATTATTTCCTGATGATTCCTTTGAAGAAAAATTTATTAACAAAATTCCTTTAAAGCGAGTAGGTAATCATATTGAATTAGCAAATTTGGCAACTTATTTAATTTCTGATTTCTCAGGATATATTACCGGAGATGTTGTTACAATTGATGGCGGTGAATGGTTGAGCGGAGCCGGTGAATTTAACCGATTAGATGATGTAAGCGAAGAACAATGGGATGTAATCAGTAAACGAATTAAAGAAAATAACAAAAAATAAGGCAATAAAATATGCAAAATAACTCGATTGTTTTTATTCCTAATTAATTTGCTGCGAATTTAATACTTGTTTTTTTGTGAGGATAATATATTGCAAAATAACTGAGAGAATATTATTGAAAAACGCATTTTCTTTAAACAGCTGAACATCAATATATGTTTTTTTTGAAAATACATTATGTTCTCAATGGTTCAATCGCTTTTATCGGAAATTTAAAATTTTCCCGAAAAAAAATAATATTTTAAGTGAAAATATTTTATTAACAAAATTACTAACAAATTTCGTCAATTTTAACTTACATTTAAGTATTCGGTCTTTACTTTTTGCTTTGTTCAATATACTAAAATCATGTAACGGGAAATTTACCTAAGTCCTCTTAAAATAAGTGTTTCATAACTGTGGTATAGTTTTTGGAATATGTTAAATTGAAAACAAAAACCAATTTTACAAATCAAACACAGGAGGAAATTAAAATGAAAAAAATTGTATTACTTTTAGCAGGCGCACTTTTTATTCTGAGTTCATGTACAACAACTCGAGTAGTGCACTATTATGACGACGCATACCCTTCTTCAAAAACAACTAAGGTAGTTATTACTGATGATAATAACTCAACTCTTATTGAAAATAATAATGAAGAAGGAGTATATGATAACTACGCCGATGAAAATTCAGCAGAAAACAATGTTTCTGTTTATTCTGACGATAATCAAGGTGATGTAAGCTATGTTATTGATAATAACGGAGATAGTGATGTTAATGTGTATATTACTAATGATTACCCTTCCTATTCTTCAAGAATCAGAAGGTTTCACACTGATTCATACATTATAAGCGATTATTATAACGATTATTATTGTTACGGCGGATGGGATTATTCATATCGCTATTACCCGAGTTATTACTCATACAGCTATTATCCGAGTTATTATTATTACGATTATTATTATCCGTTCGGTTATAGTTCCTATTACAGACCCTACAGATATTACAGCCCTTATTATTACGGAACTTGGGGTTATAATAGCTATAGGAACGGATATTATAACGGATATTACGACGG